>NZ_JACJSC010000007.1 GCF_014697575.1 Planktothrix sp. FACHB-1365
CCCAAGAATTACGGGCGGCTGAAGATCCTGAGTTTGAAACGTTCTATACCAAGAACATTCTGTTAAATGAAGGTCTGCGGGCTTGGATGGCTCCTGCGGATCAACCCCACGAAAACTTTATTTTCCCGGAGGAGGTATTACCGCGTGGTAACGCTCTCTAATACTTCTTATGTCAGCGGCCGTGACCAAGATTCCACAGGATTTGCTTGGTGGGCGGGTAACGCTCGTCTGATTAATTTGTCTGGTAAGTTGCTGGGCGCTCACGTTGCTCACGCTGGTTTGATCGTATTCTGGGCTGGGGCAATGACCCTGTTTGAAGTGGCTCACTTCATTCCTGAAAAGCCCATGTATGAACAAGGCGCGATCCTGATCCCCCACATGGCAACCCTCGGATGGGGTGTTGGCCCTGGTGGTGAAGTGATTGATGTCTTCCCCTATTTTGTGATTGGGGTTCTGCACTTAATTTCCTCTGCGGTTCTGGGTTTAGGCGGGATTTATCATGCCGTTCGTGGCCCTGAAGTTTTAGAAGAATATTCTTCTTTCTTTGGCTATGACTGGAAAGACAAAAACCAAATGAC
Source organism: Planktothrix sp. FACHB-1365 (assembly GCF_014697575.1). Taxonomy (GTDB): domain Bacteria; phylum Cyanobacteriota; class Cyanobacteriia; order Cyanobacteriales; family Microcoleaceae; genus Planktothrix. Next base: position 579 of record NZ_JACJSC010000007.1, read on the forward strand.
CAATATTATCGGGTATCACCTGATTTTGTTAGGTCTGGGTGCTTTCCTGTTGGTGTTCAAAGCCATGTTCTTTGGTGGTGTTTATGACACTTGGGCGCCCGGTGGTGGTGATGTTCGCATCATTACCAATCCTACCCTCAACCCAGGGGCGATCTTTGGCTATCTGACCAAAGCTCCCTTCGGTGGAGAAGGCTGGATCATCGGTGTTGACAACATGGAAGACATCATCGGTGGTCATATTTGGATTGGTCTGATCTGCATTTCGGGCGGCATCTGGCACATCCTCACCAAACCGTTTGGCTGGGCGCGTCGCGCTTTCATCTGGTCTGGAGAAGCTTATCTGTCCTACAGCTTAGGCGCTCTGTCCCTGATGGGCTTTATCGCCGCTTCTTATGTTTGGTTCAATAACACCGCTTATCCTAGCGAATTCTACGGCCCCACAAACGCTGAATCTTCTCAAGCTCAGTCCTTTGTGTTCTTAGTCCGTGACCAAAAACTCGGTGCCAATATCGGTTCCGCTCAAGGCCCGACAGGTCTGGGTAAATACCTGATGCGTTCTCCGACCGGTGAAATCATCTTCGGTGGTGAAACCATGCGCTTCTGGGATTTCCGTGGCCCTTGGTTAGAGCCTCTGCGTGGCCCCAACGGTCTTGACCTGAATAAGCTGAGAAACGATATCCAACCTTGGCAAATTCGCCGTGCTTCTGAGTACATGACTCACGCTCCTAACGGTTCTATTAACTCTGTGGGTGGGATCATTACTGAAGCTCAAGGGTTTAACTATGTTAACCCCCGTGCTTGGTTGGCTGGTTTCCACTTCATTATGGGCTTCTTCTTCTTAGTTGGTCACTTATGGCACGCAGGTCGCGCTCGTGCTGCGGTGGCTGGCTTTGAGAAAGGTATTGACCGGAAATCGGAAGCTGTACTTTCTATGCCTACTTTAGACTAAGGTTTAACTTGGTCTCTAATTACGGTTTAGATCGTTAATCAAAGACCCCGCCTGAAGAATCAGGTGGGGTTTTTTAGTTTTTAAGGAACATTCAAATATTTATGAAGTTGCACGGATAATCGATAGTGAGGCAATTGTTTTAATAAGTCTAAAACTAAAGGCAAAGTCCGATGGCGTTGAGACCATTCGGGTTGTAAAAACACAGGAATTTGAGGATTAAGTTCTAAATATTCCGCATAAAATTCTAATTCTGTTCCTGTTTCAATGACTAATTTAATTTCTGAGGCTCGTTTCCACATTAACGGTACAACCGGATATTTCGGACTAACATGATGTTTCGGACTTAATGTTACCCAAACAGAATCAGAAATCTCTTGCCAAAAGGAACCGGATGTTTCAATAGAAACCCGTCTTCCCGTCGCTTCAATGGTATTGATTAAAGCTGGAAGTTGAGCATAAATAAACGGTTCTCCCCCAGAAATCACGACTCTAGGCGATCGCAATTCTGTAATTAAATCCTGAAAAGATCGAACTTGACGGGGTAAATTTATCCCCCCATCGGCATAGCCCGTATCACACCAAGGACAACCCACCGGACACCCAGCTAAACGAATAAAATCCACCGGGGTTCCCGCCCAATATCCTTCGCCTTGAATTGTACTTTGAAAGGTTTCATGAACTGGAATTTCAAGCCTCAAAATGTTACTAATTTATCCTCCACTCAGTTTAGCTTTATATCCTAATTTTATCAGAAGTTCTAACACTTTTTGACGGTGATCCCCTTGAATTTCAATCGTATTTTCTTTAACCGTTCCCCCTGCTCCGCATTGGGTTTTTAACTGTTTAACTAACCCTTCTAATGTTTCCGGTTTGGTTTGAAATCCACTAATTACCGTCACCGTTTTTCCCTTCCGTCCTGAACGAGTGGCTTGAACTTTCAAGTTTTGTTGATTAGGGGGAAGTTCAGGAAGGGCACGTTCTAAAGCCGGGGAGTTTGCAGATTCCCCAAACTCCGAATAAACTATCCGGTTTTTACCAGAGTTTGTTTGATCCTGAGATTGACGTTTTGAGGGAGCCATAAGCCGTAAAAAATAATAGTTTAGCCTGAAGAAAAAGGGAAAAACTGAAAAATAGTTTTTTCCCCTTTGTTATAAAATTAAATCGTTAATGGTTAATATTTGTGAGATCCTTTGAAGATTCCCATAAAATTGCCCCTTGCTGTTTCAGTGAACTGACTAAATCCAAAGCCATATTAATCGCATCTGAAAAATTAGCATTTTCAACAATAGCATCCGTCAGGTTAGCTTCTTTTAAATTAACCCCTTTGAGAGTGCTATGCCTTAAATTGGCTTCCACTAAATCCGCTTTTAATAAAGTTGCTCGACTGAGATCAGCATAACTCAAATTAGCCAAGGATAAAGTGGCTCCACTCAAGTCCGCCCCACTTAAGTCCGCCCCACTCAAGTCCGCACCCGTTAAATCAGCCCGTGTCAAGTTGGCCCCACTGAGGTTAGCGCCACTTAAATTGGCACAATAGAGGTTAGCACCAATGAGATTGGCGTTGTATAAACTCACCCCAATCAAATTAGCGCGAAATAAATTAGCCCGAAACAGGTTACATCGAAATAAACTCGACCCACTCAGGTCAGCATTATTAAAATCCGCCCGAAACAGGTCTGTATCTCGAAAATCCCGCTTTCCAGCCGCATAAGCCATCAAAAGTTCTTCAGCCGTCATATTCCATCTTCCCAAGTCTAGGGTCTTCCCCATTGTCACAAACCCAAAAGCCAAAATTGGTAAATCAGAATTAAGAATTAAGAATTTTAACGATCAACACTCAACAGCCAACAGCTAATGGCCAACCATCTGAAGAATTTCATCCCACCGCGTTACAACTCCCTCAAATCAATGTTAATCTCTGAAAAGGCGGTAAATTAGTGTTTTGTCGGAGTCAGCAAATTCCAGAGGATACAAGCCCCTGAATTCATGGGTGGGGATAAGTCCAAAAGGAATTGATTCACTCCCCATAATCGACTGGCAAAGCCAATGGAGAACCGAGACACAGAATTTCACTGCGGGTTGAGGGCTATTAGGAGGTTTAGATTTGCCAACTGCTGATGAGGTTGTGCTAGAACTGCCATCAGCCTTAATATTTGCAGACTTGCTCACACAATTCAGGAGGTTCACATCAGATGAATAAAGAACAACTCGTTCAAGCGACAGCCATTAAAGCGGGTGTCACTAAAAAGCAAGCTGATTTAATCATTTCAGCCATTTGTGATTCTATTATGGAAGCCGTGGCTGATGGGGAAAAAGTGACTTTGGTGGGTTTTGGGTCATTTGAAGCCAGAGAACGCAAAGCTCGTGAAGGTCGTAACCCCAGCACTGGAGAACCGATGACCATTCCGGCGACAACGGTTCCTGTCTTCTCGGCGGGTAAAGCCTTCAAAGAGATGGTTTCAGGTCTTTCTGATGAAGTGGCTTAAACGCTCAACCTAATTTCCCTCATCCCAAGAGACAATATGCTCCTGTTGGTTTAACGTTTTTTGGCTATAGCAATTTTTCATGACTTTTCCCACGCTATACTCAGCCTATTAGCGTGGGATTATTGTTGCAATGGGACTTCAACTCAATACGGTGATTCCTTGGGGTCGCAGTTTCAGCGAATATATCAGGATGTTTGATTTAACGTCCGATGATTTAAAACAATCGATTTTAGATTGTGCGTCTGGCCCGGCTAGTTTTAATGTTGAAATGACAAAACAGGGTTATTCTATTATTTCTTGTGACCCTCTTTATCAATTTTCGGCGGCTGATATTTCCCAACGCATTCAAGATACCTATAGAACGGTTATAGACGGAGTAAAAGCCAGTTCTCAGGATTATATTTGGGATTATATTTCTTCTCCTGAACAATTGGGAGAAATTAGAATGGCGGCGATGAAACAATTTTTAGCCGATTTTCCCATAGGAAAGCCACAAGGACGTTATCTCATCGCAGAATTACCCCAACTTCCTTTTAATTCTCAGCAATTTGATTTAGCATTATGTAGTCATTTTTTATTTACTTATTCAGATCATTTTTCAGAAGATTTTCATCTAAACGCTATTTTAGAGTTATGTCGAGTCGCTCAACAAGTCAGAATTTTCCCGTTATTAAAAGTATCAGGAGAACCCTCTCCTTTCCTGCAACCGATAATTCAAGAATTAGAAACAAAAGGCTATCTAACTACGATTAAAACCGTTAATTATGAATTCCAAAAAAACGGAAATCAGCTATTAATCATAAATAAGCAAGACTCAAAAAATCGTAATTTTTAATCTTGATTAGACGCTAATAACTATTAACTGATAACTGATAACTGATAACTGATAACTAATAACTGACTTAAAATTCAATGGTTTGAGGCGCTCTGGGGAAAGGTATCACATCTCGAATATTACCCATCCCCGTCATAAATTGTACCACGCGATCAAATCCTAATCCGAATCCCGCATGGGGGACGGTTCCATATTTTCGTAATTCCAAATACCACCATAATTCCTCCGGGTTTATCCCTAACGTTTTCATGCGGTTTTCTAATAAATCTAACCGTTCTTCCCGTTGGGAACCTCCGACAATTTCTCCAATTTTAGGAGCTAAAACATCCATAGCTCTAACGGTTTTTCCATCCTCATTTAAACGCATATAAAAGGCTTTTATTTCTTTGGGATAGTCCGTAACAATCACCGGCTTTTTAAAGTATTCTTCCGCTAAATAACGTTCATGTTCTGATTGTAAATCTAAGCCCCAACTGACGGGATACTCAAATTTTTTATCGGTTTTTTCTAAAAGAGCGATCGCTTCAGTATAAGTAATCCGTCCAAACTCATTATTAATAATATTATGAGCCGTTTCTAAGACCGATTTATCAATCCGTTCGTTAAAAAATTCCATATCTTCAGGACATTGTTCTAATACGGATTTAAAGATATGTTTGAGAAAGGCTTCTGCTAAATCCATATCTCCTTCTAAATCACAGAATGCCATTTCTGGTTCTATCATCCAAAATTCAGCTAAATGACGAGAGGTATTAGAATTTTCCGCCCGAAAAGTAGGGCCAAACGTATAAACATTTCCAAACGCCATCGCCATAATTTCTGCTTCTAATTGCCCACTAACGGTTAAATAAGCAGGCTTTCCAAAGAAATCTTGACTATAATCAACCTGTTGAGATTCTGTTAGGGGAATATCCTTTAATTTAAAATTAGTCACACTAAACATTTCTCCCGCCCCTTCACAATCACTGGAGGTAATAATAGGGGTATGAACCCATAAAAAACCCCGTTCTTGGAAGAATTTATGCACCGCAGCAGCACAAGCATTTCTAACCCGAAAAACCGCCCCTAAAGTATTAGTTCGCGCTCGTAAATGTCCGATAGTGCGTAAAAATTCAAAGGAATGACGTTTTTTCTGTAACGGATAGGTTTCTGCATCCGCATCCCCATAAATTTTAACCTCAGAGGCTTTTAATTCAATGCGTTGACCCTTCGCCGGAGACTCGACTAATACCCCAGAAATTTCAACTGATGTACCCGTATTCAGTTGTTTTAAAATATTCTCATAGTCGGATAAATCAGGATTTAATACCACTTGCAAATTTGCCAAAGCAGAACCATCATTAACTTCCACAAAGGTAAATTCTTTTAATTCCCGTTTGGTTCTAACCCAACCTTGAACCGTAACCGTTTCGTTAGGTTGACCTGTTCTCAATAGTTGAATAATTCTATTTACTGTCATCGTATTTTATCCTTTTTTTCAGTTATCAGTTATCAGTCATCAGTTATCAGTTATCAGTCAATCCTTAACTAAACCCATGTTCTGCTAAAAACTCTGGGGTAATCTCCTCTAAGGTGGAAATCGCTGGAATATTATTATAACTTTCAACAGAACTCAAATTTCCTTTGAGGTAACTTTGCAGAAATTTCCCAACATATTTTCCTAAAATATCCGCTTCAATATTCACCCAACTTCCCGGTTGTAAATAGCGTAAATTCGTTTCTTGATAACTATGTGGAATAACAGCCACTTGAAACCAACGACCCTCAACATCACAATCGGAAATCGTTAAACTAATGCCATTGACGGCAATACTGCCTTTTGGGACAATATAAGGCGCAATTTGACGTTGCCAAAGGGTTGAAGCACTCGCAGGAGCCGAAAATCGCATTTCCCAAGAGGTTGCTGTCGGAATAACGGACTGGAGACACCCGACCCCATCGACATGACCTGTAACAAAGTGTCCCCCTAACTTACTTCCGGCTCTTAGAGACGTTTCTAAGTTAAAATAACCCTCTAAACTCTGTCCCAATTTCGTCCGAGACAAGGTTTCAGGAGACGCCGTTGCCACAAACCCTTTATTCTGAAGGTCTACCACTGTTAAGCAAACCCCATCCACTGCCACACTATCCCCAATGGCTAAATCCTTTAAAATTAAGTCTACATCCCCTAAAACGCAACTAATCTGAAACTGATCTTGTCCTTTATGTTCGAGGGTTCCGAGAGCTTGAATGAGTCCTGTAAACATCTTTGTTGACGGTTGAGGGTTGACTTTTAAGGGTTGAGGGACTCTTGCAATGGTGAGTTACGGTATTGTCCATGAGCTATTAGCCATTGCCGATTCCCCTGACTGACAACAGACAACAGACAACACACCCTAAAATCCTATGTCGATTCTGACAAAAATCAAGGCATACTGGAATGGAGGTGGTCTGGTGTGTCAAAAAGCTTAACCACTGAGTTTGTCGAGAGTATTTGATAGAGAGGCTAAGGCTAAACCAATGATTGAAATGAAAGTCGCTGGAATTGCACTCGACGCCGCTACACGCAGCCCTATTATTTTACTGCGGGATGCGGTTGAAAGACGTGCTTTACCAATTTATGTAGGTCAAGATCAAGCAAAGTCCATCCTCGGCGCTTTAGAAAATCACAAACCACCCCGACCTCTAACCCATGATTTATTTGTAAATCTTCTCGAAACTTGGGATATGACTTTGGAGAAGATTGTCATTCACTCCTTGCAAGATAGCACGTTTTATGCTGTATTAATTGTTCGTCAAGGGGAAATTAGAAAGGAAATTGATGCTCGTCCCAGTGATGCGATTTCTATTGCTTTACGCACCGATAGCCCGATTTGGGTGATGGAAGAAGTGATTGCAGATGCTTCTATTCCGGTCGATAGGGACGCCGATGAAGCTGAACGACGAGCGTTTCGAGACTTTGTATCTAACTTGAGTCCTTCGGATTTAATCAAACGTTCAGAACTGAATAAAACCGATGAAATGCAATAACAGGAATATGGGGGGGTAGGGAAAGACACAGCCAACAGTTAACAATTAAAAATTAACAATGCGTTATCGGCGGTTTGGCAAAACAAACCTAGATCTTTCTGTATTTTCCTTGGGTACAATGCGGTATTTAGCATCCCCAGAAAATGCCTATTTAACAATACAACGGGCTATTTCTCTGGGGATTAATCATATTGAAACGGCTCAAGGTTATGGTCAAAGTGAATCTTTTTTAGGGAAAGCTATATTAGCGGGTTTATCCATTGAGCGATCGCAACTTTATATTACGACTAAAATCTCGCCGACACCCAACCCAGATCAATTAGAACAACAGATTGATCAATCTCTAAAACGTTTGAATTTAGATTACCTCGACTGTCTGGCTATTCATGGTATTAATACCGCCGAACACCTCGAACAAACCCTGCAAGGATTATCGGGAGTTGAAAAAGCGATCGCAGATGGTCGAGTTCATTATTTAGGGTTTTCAACTCATGCTCCCCTTGAGGTGATTTTAGCTGCTATCAATACAGATTTATTTCAATTTGTCAATCTCCATTATTATTATTTTTTTCAACGAAATGCTCCCGCCATTGAGTTAGCCTTTGAAAAAGATATGGGGATTTTTATTATTTCTCCTGGGGATAAAGGCGGACAACTTTATACGCCTTCGGAAACCTTAAAAACGCTCTGTCACCCGGTTTCTCCGTTAACGTTAAGTTATCGTTTTTTATTAAGTGATTCCCGCATTACCACCTTAAGTTTAGGTGCATCTACTCCTGATGAATTAGATGAACCTTTAAAAGTGGCTGATCAAGATGGTCAATTAACTTTAGAAGAAATTGCTATTTTTCAACAATTAGAAACTCAAAAAATAGGAAAATTAGGAACCGATTTATGCAGTCAATGTTATCAATGTTTACCCTGTCCTGAACAGATTAATATTCCCGAAGTGTTACGGTTAAGAAATTTAGCAGTTGCTTATGATATGACCGACTTTGGAAAATATCGCTATCGAATGTTTGAAAATGCAGGTCATTGGTTTCCCGGTCGTAAAGCTAATCGTTGTAATGATTGTGGCGACTGTTTACCTCGTTGTCCTGAACAATTAGACATTCCCACTTTATTAAAAGATACCCATGAACGTCTGAAAGGGACGGAAGGGAGAAGATTGTGGGAATAGGAGGAGGAGGGGACAAGGGGAAGCAGGAGGAGATGAAGAGGAGAAATAATTAACGTTTTAGACTTGCTATATATATTATCCTATTTTAATTTATGAATTCAATTAATAAAACGGCTAAAATTTTTATTGCTTTTATCTTGATTTTTAATAGTTTAATTGTTCCAGTGCGATCGCAAACATTACCATTACCCGAAGAAGATTCTGTATCCCCTGACCTGAATAAACCGCCTAAACCCTGTTTTTCAGAAGATGCGGTTTTACCCTTTCCTCCTCTATCTCAAACTGAACCGAGTATTCCCAGTCTTTGGTTAGCACAACACCTTTATGGAGGTAAAGTTCTGCAAACTTGGTATATTGAAAATAGCGTTATTCAACTTTCCCCTAATCTTTATTTAGATTCCCCGGTAACATTAGTTGTAGAGCGAGAAAATTGGAATGCAGAACGATATTTAGGGCAATATGTATTTGTGAATCGATTTGCTAATGTGACTCGAAGCTATGGTTATAATTTACGAGTTTGTAATCTACAAGGAGATTTACTAGGTTATTATCATTGTGATTTTACAACCTCTCCTTTACGTTGTCAAGTTCAAATTCGGTCTACAGGTTTAACCAGACGAGATTTTAAATAATTAAGTTTTGGGGCGGGTTATGTTAGAGAATTTGTGACTTACAAAATTCCTGAATCAACCCACCCCCACGCTTAAAATCAATCAGAAATTAAGCAGTTTCAAAAGAGTCGATTTGTAAAACCGGGCCAATCATTGCTAAGGTCATGACATCATCTCGAACCTGACCTTGAACCGTAACTTTTAACCCTGCTTTTTGCAAATCTGAAGGAGGATTGTGTAATTCATAGGTTTTGTTATCGCTGACTAATGCCCAGGTTCCAAAACCAAATCCTTTGCGTTCAATAGTGCCTGTTACTGTAATAGTCATACGGTTTTCACTTGAGTTTTAATGGCTAAACGAGCTAAACCAAAACATAACAAAGCGTTGAGAATCAGGAACAGTTGAGCAACCCAGCCTGTTCCTAATCCCCAAACAGCAGGAGACACTATCGCATTAATTCCTAAACAACTCGCGGTTCCAATCGTCAGTCCAATTGCAATCCACTTCCATTGGGGATGCCCAAGCAATAATACAATCAAAATGGCGGGAATCAGTACACTGGCAAAAATGGGATTTAATACAGCATTTCCTTGAATTGCAGAGCCTAATTCCGGTACAGAACTGCCCATAATTCGCATCGGCCATTGAGGTAAATCAAAGATATAGAAACCTCGCAGGAAAAATAAACCACTACTTCCCGCAATTAATCCTCCCGTTAATGACCAACCCCATTGGAAGGGGAAATAATTTCGCAGAAACCAAGCTAATAAATAGGAACCTAAAACCATCGCTAATTTAGGCAATAATGCCACTGCTCCACCATCAACCCAAAACCGAGGATTGAGATAGCCATTATCCCGTAACCACCGGAAGAAATCGCGGAAGGTAATTTGTCCTTTTAATGCCATTTGTACGGCATTTGTTGCATCTAAATGACCAGCCCCAAAATGATTTAAAGGGTCTTCTGGAACTTTTCGGGCAGATTCTTTGAGAAGGTTAACAACTTGGTCGGGTTCGATAACGCCACTGGCTTTAATTAATGCTGCTACCCCAGCCACATGAGGCGCCGCCATACTGGTTCCTTGAAAGGCGGCAAATACAGCTTCACCCGTGGTCGGGTCAATGGTATTTTGTAAGATTCCTCCGACTTCATTTTCTCCTTCAATTAATCCTCCGGGGGCGGCAATATCAACACCAGCCCCAAAGTTAGAATAGGGAGTTTTATTTCCAGCCGCATCTAAAGCAGCAACACCCAAAACTTTGGGATAACGGGCTGGATATCCGGCGGAATTTTGCCCTGCATTTCCCGCAGCACCAACAATGACAATTCTTTTAGAATAGGCATAATCAATGGCTTCTTGCATTAACCCACTTTCGCCACTTCCGCCTAAACTTAAATTAATTACATCAGCGCCATGGTCAGCCGCAAATTTAATCGCTTCTGCAATATCTGAAATGGTTCCACCCCCCCCTGCACTTAAGACTTTTAAGGGCATAATTTTGGCTCTGTAAGCAATTCCAGTTACGCCATAATTATTATTAGTGGATTGGGCAATTGTTCCAGCAACATGGGTTCCATGTCCGTTATCATCAAAGGCTTCTATTTTATCGTTGACAAAATCATAGCCTTCCACAAATTGGGTTTGTTCTAAATCAGGAACCCGACTGACTCCAGTATCAATAACGGCAACGGTAATTCCTTCTCCTTGGGTTTCATTCCAAGCCCCTTCAATATTAATACTGCGAAAATTCCATTGTTGACCGTATAATGGATCATTAGGAATGGTATTGGCTGTATGATAAATAATCGCGGCTTGGGCATTTTTCCCTGGAATTTCATCAGCCCGATAAATGTAGTTGGGTTCTATAAATTCCGTTTGCTTTCCTAGGGATTTTCTCAAGGATTTCAGTAGTTTTTCATCCCCGCGAACAACATAAACGTGATCTTCCTGGGAAAATTCACTATTGAGATAGGGAACAATTTGATATTGTTCAGCAAGTGACCGAACTTGGTTTGCAATTTGTTCTTCTCCTAACGATTCTCGAAAGTCAAGGACAATACTGTCATAACTGCCTTGATTTGCTAGACCCGAAAAGTTAGAAATTGCCCAGCCTAAGCCAATTAAAAATAAGCAGAAGAGGAAAAATTTTTTCATCGTTTTTCAACGCTTGGGGTTGATGAGAGGTTGACACTTTCCAGAAACCGGGTTTGGTGAAACTAAATCTTGTGGACAACCGACAAAGGGAAAAAACCCGGTTTCTTGGGTGCTGTTCCCTGTTATACAATCGTGTTTCTATTCTATCTACTGTTCTCAAAATAAAGGATCATAGAAAATAAATTTATACGGAGTAAAAATTGCAATGGAACGTGGTTTATTGTGGCTTCCCCTACTGGCGGTGTTTATCGGTTTAGCGTGGTCGGGTTGGAATGAATACCAAAAACTTGAAGCTTATCAAGCCTGGGCGACAAATTTTGATAAAGCTAAATATGATATTTATGCAGTCTTGGGGTTAAAGGAAGCAGACTTAACCTGGGGAAAACCCACCCGCAAAGGGCCAATTAATTTACAAACCTTTTCCCTCAACGAAGTGGGGTCTCTAGGATTATTCGTGGATAATCAAGCTATTGACCCCAATATTCCCCCGGAGAAAGGAAAAGCGATCGCGTTAGAATTTAGATTCAAAGATTCTGCTAAAATTGTCCAAATTCCTTTTACTGAAATTTCTCTGGCTGTCCGGTGGTATAACTATCTTCAATCCTTGATGCAATCAACTTTATAGAACTTCTGGCTTCTCGATCTGTGTAAAAAGCGTATACTAGGGAGAATAGCGGTTATTTTCCTCAAGATTGAGGAAATAATGGGTTATTTTTACCTTCTGTCTAACTGAACCTATGAATTTAAAACGATTTCCTAAAGTTTTAATTGCCTTAACTTTGGCAATGTCGTTATTTGTATCCGCTTGTGCGGGAACAACTTCCGCGCCACCGCAGGGGAATCAATCTGTTAGTAGTCCAGCGCAACCTGCTGTTGCACAGAAACCCGTTTCGGGGGGAAGTTTTAATAAATTTTTCCCAAAAAGTGAAGATGAGTATAAAGTGGTTTTTACTCAAGAAAAAACGGGTTTTGCTGAAGCAAAATTGAATGAAAATGGACAAAATGTAGCAATGCTTTCGATTAATGATGTTGCTAATAATCCTAGCGCGGCTACAAAATTTAAAAGCAGTAGCAAAACCATTGAGGGCTTTCCGGCGGTGACTCAAGGCACAACTACCACTGCTATTTTAGTCTCTAACCGCTATCAAGTTAAAGTTCAATCTCGTTCAGATTCTTTTGATGCTGATGACCGAGAAGAATGGATTGAAAAATTTGATTTAAGTGGATTATCCCGACTAAAATAATATCGATAAATTCGATAAATTGAGTTTTTTACAATAGTTTTTGAGGAGAAGGATTGTGAGCAAAACGATTACTCAATTAGTGGATGAATTACCCACAGGTGGCGTTACCGTCATGGTTTTACGCGGGTTAGACTTTGTAATTCCCGGTCAATGGAATAATTTAGTTGGGTTTGAAAATACCGTTCGCACGGTTACAGGAGAAAATGATCCCGCCCTGATTCAACAAGTCAGCGAACGGGCCTTATGGCTGTATAATGATAAAAAGGAAGGCTATCAAAAAGCATTGTGGTTATATCAAACCATTGATAGTGCTGGAACCGCTTTAGGAACAGCAGCGTTAGCCAATAAAATTGGAGAAAATGTTAGCTTTTTAGGATTTTTAAATCATTTAACGCCTAAAGCCAATAAAGCCCAAGCCATTGATTTATCCTTGAAATTAGTGGCAGAATTAGTAGGATTTTGTTTAATTAATGGAATTCCCGGCGATAGTATTGGGGATTTTTTAGCGGCATTAGGAGATTATAGTGGCGAATCTTTAATGCGGATGACAGCGTTAGTTTGTTTGGATGGTTTAATTCCGTTAGGGCCAGATTTTATTAGTTCGGCGTTATCCACTATTGGAAACTTAACCCCGAAAGAATTAGAACAAAATGAAGGCTTTAAACGGATTAATGATGTCATTCCTGGGAAAACTTCTGAAGGGAAATTACAATTTATTCAAGGAAGTTTTGATTCGGTCAAGGGTTGGATGGGAGATTTTGTTTCTCAACATGATTTAACCCCCGAAAAAGTAGTTAAAAATCTGCAAGGGTTTGTTGATATTACCAATGATAAGTTAGATTATGTCGCTGCATTTTTGGACATGACCACTAACTATTATACCCATACAGGAACTCAAACCTTAGCCCGTCGTTTAATTGAACGGGCCGTCGCAGAAATTTAATCCGGGATAGAGTAAAAATTTAGGGGTAGGGTTTTCCCACCCCTGCATTGTGATCTGTGATCCGTTAAAATATTTTCAATATTGCCGTGAATTGTTGTTGACATTAACAGAAGGAAGTCTCTATGTCTGAGGAAACAAAACCCAAGGCTGAAACCACCGCCCCAGAAACAGAAGCGAAAAAACCTGCCGAGAAGAAACCCAAAGCACCTGCTTTAGAAGATAAACCCTTTCCAGAGTTTATCCAACAAGACTATATTCCCGCCTTACAAAAAGCATTAAATAGTCAAGGCGTTGAGGATTTAGACCTGAAATTTGCTAAAGAAAAATTGCCTTCGGGGTTAGGAATTAATGAAGATTGTTGGCAAGTAGTTGGTAAATGGCAAGCGGGAAAGCGACAGTTTAATCTCTATTTTCCCAATGAAGATATCAAATCTCAAAAGCTATTTACCTGTGCTTTAAATGGGAATAAACCTTCTACGATTGAATCATTTTTAGTCGATGAACGAAAGATTACCCTCGATTTATTAGTGTTTGGAGTTGTTCAACGTCTGAATGCACAAAAATGGTTAACTCGTAACTAATTCTAATTTTAATCCTAGTTTGTTGGGTTGAGGCGAAACCCAACCCTGTATCAATCACCCCATTTTTCCTAGAGGTTTTATGGTAGAAAAAATCAAAAAAACGGATGCTGAATGGAAACAACAATTAACCGATGAACAGTTCCATGTAACTCGCAAAAAAGGCACGGAACGCGCATTTACTGGAAAATACCATAATAATAAAGAAAAGGGTATTTATAAATGCGTTTGTTGTGGCACAGAGTTATTTAGTTCGGAGACAAAATTTGATTCAGGAACCGGATGGCCGAGTTTTTGGCAACCGCTCAAAGAAGATAATATTAGTTTAAAAAGTGATGTTAGTTTCTTCATGCGTCGAACTGAAGTTCTTTGTGCGGCTTGTGATGCCCATTTAGGTCATGTTTTTGAGGATGGGCCTAAACCTACTGGACAACGTTATTGTATGAATTCTGCGGCGTTAGATTTCGAGAAATCTGAAGATTAACCTCACCCCTTTCCCAAGCGGAAACTTGGTTAAAACAGGAAGATATGTGCAGACAATTGGTAAATGGGCATCAATCCAATAATAAATCCAATCTAGCCTATCTTAACTTTATAAATTTTGATGTTGTTTGCACAACTTAACCCCTACTTAGAAACCTTTGATCACATGAAAGCATTTGTCGCGGGTGCAACGGGAGAAACAGGACGGCGAATTGTCGCTGAATTACTCAAGCGGGAAATTCCCGTAAAGGCTTTGGTTCGGGATATTGAAACGGCGCAACAAATTTTACCCCCAACGGTTGAACTGGTGACGGGAGATGTCTTAAAACCTGACAGTTTAGCCACAGCTATCCGTGATTGTACGGTTGTGTTGTGTGCCACAGGTGCAAGACCGAGTTTTGATCCCACCGGGCCTTATCAAGTCGATTATCAAGGAACAAAAAATTTAGTCGATGTCGCCAAAGCTCAGGGAATTGAACACTTTGTTTTAGTGACTTCTCTATGTGTTTCCCAATTTTTTCACCCCTTAAATTTATTTTGGTTAATTTTGGTGTGGAAAAAACAAGCGGAGGAATATCTGCAAAAAAGCGGTTTAACTTATACGATTGTGCGTCCAGGCGGTTTAAAAAATGATGATAATAATAACAACATTGTGATGCAGTCTGCTGATACATTGTTTGAGGGAAGTATTCCCCGAACTAAAGTCGCTCAAGTTTGTGTAGAAGCCTTATTTTTGGATAATTCTCGAAATAAAATTGTTGAAATTGTAGCAAATTCAGAGGCTAATCAAAAATCTTTTGAACAACTTTTTGCTAGTGTATTGAACTAATGGGAATATCTCGAAGAAAAGACCAACTTCGTCGTCGAAAGCGACTATTTTGGAGCGTTTTGCTGCTGTTTATTTTAACCTTTATTGGAGTAAGAAGTTGTCAAGGAAAATCTGAATTTCACCCCTTAATTGATCAACAGGTGGAAGAACAATGGCCACCGTTAGTGATGCGCGGTGGTGACCCCTATATTCGCGCGTTGATGCGAACAATTTCCGCCAGTGAATCCAGTTACTCTGACCCCTATTATGTTTTATATGGGGGCAAATATGTCTGGGATTTGCATCGCCATCCCGATGAGTGTATTAAGATTGTGACAGGCCCGAATAAAGGCAAATGTAGCACCGCAGCCGGACGCTATCAAATGTTAAAAACAACTTGGGATGAAAAAGCCGAACACTACCATCCTAAACCTGCTCAATTTTGGTTTTGGCTTCCCTATAGTTTTGAACCCCAATATCAAGATACAGTCGTTTATCGTTGGTTATTAGATGATAAATTCTGGGGAGTCAATATTTCTCAATTATTGCGCGAAGATAGACTCGATGAAGTGTTGAAATTATTATCAGGAACCTGGACAAGTTTAGGCTATGGAATTGAAGATAACATGATTACCAGTGACCTACCCGAAATTTATAATAAAATCTTACAAAATGAACTGAATCACGAAAATGGAGAATTGTGGGTTAATCAAGACTCTCCTTAATTCCGGGTTGGTAATTAGGGCGATCGCAGAAAAACTATTGCTATAATTGTAGGGTAAGCTAGGCCCAAACCTAAGCTTAATCTGATCATTATTTTCTTCAAATCATCACAGGAACAACTCAGGAGAAAAACATGACAACGAAACTCATTGCTAAAGTAACTTCTGAAGGAAAATTAGAAATTCCCACAGAAATTTTACAACAACTGCAACCTTTAACGGAATATGAAATATCAATTACAGAAAATGAAATTAAACTGACAAAAACTCAGAAAAAGTTAAGCTTAGATGAGTTGTTTCAACGGATTGATGAAGCAGAACCCGATCCTAATCAACCGAGTTTAGAAGAAATTAGTGAAATAGTCAAAGAAGTTAGAAAAGAATTGTGGGGTAAATCATGAAAGTTGTTCTTGATGTTAATGTCTGGATATCAGCTTTATTATGGGGAGGTTTACCATCTCAAATATTACATCTATCCAGACAGAACAAGATAACTATAATATCAAACTCCCGTTAAAGTTAAGAAGAACGGCGTTTATCTGGAATTTGTAAGCCATACAGGAATAAATGTAAAATCTCTAAAGGTGTCATAGGAGGACTATGAATCATAAAATCATCACTACTGGGATGGACATGAAAGCGCATTCCTCGTTCTTCATTATTATGATTGGGTGAATTGAGATCAAATCTCAAAAATTTTGCTGGATCATAATTTTCGGGAAACCTAATCTCAAAATCAAACATAAGAACTTCTGATGGCTTTTTATTTTCATCAATTAAAATCAAAAAATCAAACCAACATTGATCAAACCGTTCAAAATGGGGAATTTCTTTACATCGCTTAAAATTTCGTTTTCCTCCTTCGCCTCCTCCTCCTGTGATCTCAAAAATTTTGTTCTGTCCAGTTCCTTGGGACTTTACTAACTTTAAAAGTTTACGAATTTCATGGTGCTTAGTTAGTAAAATTCCTTCATCATGAGCTTGAGTTAAACATTTAAAAATTTCTGTCCGTAATTTTTTAGCACTATTTACATTTTTGGGTGTAGCTTCCCCAATTCGGTGCTGAACTTGATCACAAATGTTTTCCCAGTTGTTGTTACTGTCCAATTAAATCCTCCCGGTTTAAAAGAAGAAGCCATTCACCATATTCAGGATCAGAAGGTAACTGATTTTTTTCAGCTTTTGTAATAATTTCAATATCGGATAATCCTGACCATTCTCGCAGTGATTCTAATCTTTTTTCTCGTTCCTCATCTGTTAAAAGTTCTACTCCGGCTTGAAAACTATAGATCCTAGAACCTAGCCAACTCACAAAATTAGGAGCATAGGTTAACATCATTTTAGCTGAATCGGGAGAAACAATCAGAACTCCTCCGTGTTTTTCTTGATTTAACCGACTTCTAAAATAATCAAAATTATACCAGTCCTCTTGATTCCAATCTTCTAATCCAAAAATGATTATAAATTCTTCTGAAACATTTTGAATTTGATGATTGAGTTGCTTAATTCCCACCTGACCAGAAATCGCTACAACGTTGTAACCTGTAAAAATACTAAGAATTTCTTCTAAATCTTGAATTAGTTCTTGATGCTCAGAATTATTGGCTACAATCGCTAACCAAATATTACTCTGGGGATAAGTAGAAATTCGCTGTAAAATTTCATCAAGGGATATGGATGTAATCATTTAAAATATCCTAAACTAAGGATGGATGCAAAAGCGGTAAAATTGTCGGATGCACAGCATAGCGTTTTTCCGGGTACTGATATTCTAAAATACGCTGAGTCACTAATAGTTTAATTTGTTCATCTGTTGTGGGAATAAAATTTTCCGAGTGTGAGGCTATCATTAAATATTTAAGGTCATCTTTGGAAATTCCATATAATTTTTGTTTCCCCATTGAACGAACAGCATTTCTAACATCATCTACTTCTAATCTCATACTATTTGATGCTAAATAAGATTCTTCAATCGAGGCTTGTGTTAAGTTGATTAAATCGCGCAAAACACCCCCCGAATATTGAATTAATTCCTTTAAAGCTACTTCTTCTATAAAATCTTCAGAAGAACGACTATAAAGAATATTTTTAAAGAATTCGTAATTTTCAGGATCATTTTTGACATCAAAGCAGGGTTGATGGTAAAAATAGTTAATGGATTCTAGGATAGTAGGTTGATAGGAGCTATAGGTTGCTAAAAGAGGCTCAACGAGAACAACTCCTATCCCCATATCAGAAATAACTTGAACATCTGTTGTCACAATTTGGGAAAATGTTTGAGCATCATTTAATCTATCTAAACCATCAAATAATAAAACTAGATTTCCATAGATAGATTTTGCTTCTTCAGTAACTTGATCAACCGCATTTATAAACGTTTTTACATCAGATAATTCTTTGGATTTAACTGGGATAATACCTTGACGTTCTACTACTATCTCATCTTCATTATTTTCCTGATAATAATCATAAGGATCAATAATTTCTCTATGACCAAATGCTCGCTTAATTATAAAATTTCTATTAATTTCTATATTAGGATTTTTGGTATCTTTTGTTAGTTCGGCTAGAACTGAACCTGCGATCGCAATTAATACTTTAGATGAAATGACTGTTAAATCTGTATATAAACTGACATCAATATAGTGAGCATAGGTATCTCCTATTTCGTTAATTTTATCTTTTGCAACTAACAATTGAGTCGTTTTTCCCGAACCAATTCCTCCTGCTAAAAGATGGGTAGAAGCCGGACGCAGAGCAATTCGATTCGCTAAAGTATCAGCTAATGACTTTTGAGGTTGATTGACGTAATAACCTCTAGCAATGGCTTTCTGAGGATCAGTATTAGCTTCAAAAGCAGCCATTTTTTCTCTAAAGAACTGAAGTTTGTTAGACATAATTTATTCGTCTAAAGGATAGGGATTGCAATTGGCATCAGGGTTGCATTCTTAAATTATATATCATATCTCCTCAATTAACGGGTAGAGACGTTGAATTCAACGTCTCTACAAGGATTCACTAATGAATCAACTCAATGGCTCGTTTCGTCAACGCTTCTGAAGTAATACCATTAAACGCCATTAATTCCCCTGCACTGGCGGTAGTTTCGCCCCGTTTCCAAGCAAAAGTATCCCGCTTAGAATTGCTGCGTAACATAATCGGTTCTAACATCAAACTTGAACCCCCTGTTACCCCAATTAACGCATCTCCAGCAAACAGTTGATTAAAGGTTTCATCACTAATAAAATCGTTATCGGGTTCAGAACAAGTCTCGGATAAAACATCATGAGAACGATATAAACGCCGGGGATTAATAATAGAAACAATTCGCACCCCAATTCCTTCTGTTTCCAAAAATGCCGCCGCTTCAAACACTGGAATTAAGGTCATATCCCCAATTACTGCAAACACAACGGTTTTATCCCCAGCAACTTCCTGTAACACCACAGCCCCATCTTTTAACCCTTGGCGAGTTTGTTCAAATGTCGTGCGGATGGGTAAGGGGGACTTACTGGCGGTGATAATAATGCTCTTATTTTTGGTCGTTAAAGCCCAATCATAGCACACTTGAATGCTATTAGCATCAGGAGGAAACACCGGGAAAACGTTACCACTCCGCATCATTGCCGCGAAATAGGCTTCAATTTCCGGCCGTTGGTGTGTCCAGCCATTGCGACCCTGTTCTAAGGCTCCGGCGGTGAATAAACAAACCGTTGAGGGGGTAGCACGCCGTAACTCAGCCATGGCTTGGGCTACTGTTTGTAAAATCGGAACTCCGTTAATGGCAAAAGATTCATAGGAACACCATAAAGTTCTCGCCCCTAATAAGGATAATCCTACCGCTAACCCGGCACAAGCATCCTCGCTTAAGGGTTCATAAACTTGCCCTTGGGGTTGTTGAAAATAAGTATTATCCGTTGTTGGGTGAATAATTTTTAATCCCTGGTTAATATTGTTAATTCCAGAAGCGGCATTACCATCGGCATTGGTAACAATAAAATGGGGATCTTTTTGCCCAACATAAACGACTAATGACCCCATTGCCGTTGTTGCAACTTTGGGATCACCGCCAACCGGATATTCTTCTAGGGGTAATTTACCTAAATCAGGTAAATGGTAATCAAACTCCGTGACAACGGTTTTAGCCGCAGGGCCACCACTAGAGCGTTCTAAATTGGTTCGGACTAATTCCCAAGCTGCCACAGGTAACGCTCGTTCTTTTAAAGCATTAACAATGTGGGGACTATCTAAAGTATCCCCTGGATAAAGATTATGAGATTTTGCACCGCGAGCGTGAACCCCTGCCCCTTTCAATTGTTTAATAATAAACACGGTTAATTGACCCCCTAAAGCCGATTTTGCAGCTTTATCCATTGCTACTAAAATGGCTTGGGTAAATTCAATCCGTTTTTGAATAGAAAAGGCGGTACTATCAACATAATCACCGGGTTGATTTTGGTCATCAAACTCTTTAGCATCGACTAAAATCACTTCTGAAAATCCGTTACCTTTCCAGTAAGCAATCATTTCTTCATTGGTTTTTGTCGAAACCATGCTATGATGCTCTTGGCTGTAACCGTTCCACACCAACACAGGCAAGAAATTGGTCACGTTAGGATAGGCGGTGTGGAAGTGCATCATGCTACTCATGGGGTAGGGTTCGCCCATGCCGCCATCGCCGAGAGTGAACGGAAATAGGACATTTCGGTGTAACAACGCCCCAGCCATGGCAAAATGTTGTCCCTGACCTAATGGCCCAGCAGGATTCAGCAAACCCGGAATATAGCCGGAAAGGTGGCCGAGAAGTCCATGTTTTTCGCGGAAGCGATCGCGCAATTGTTGAACGGTGAAAATCCCCATATCTTCTAGGGAACGATCTAAGAATACCGCACTATAAAACCCAGGAGCATGGTGTCCCACTTCCGTCATAATATTTTTATGACCGAGCATCACTAAAGCCGCATAAGCTTCTACACTAGAGGCAAATCCTCCAGGGTGTCCAGAGGCTTTACTGGCGGTGATTTGTAGAGTTAAATAACGCAGAGCATCGGCATAAAGTAAGGTTTGATAAGCGGCTGTGGCATCATGGGGATCAGAAATCGCTACACTATTTTCAGCAATAATTGGAGTTTTACCATAGCTGTCAAATTCGGGGAAACTCTCGCTAAAATATTGAATTCCTTGACAAAATTCGGGTATTGTTGTTGCTGTCATGTTTAATCCCTTTTCGGTCATTCTAATTTTTTGAATTAAGATTTATTTTACAATTGGTTGTCGCTAAAAATGATTATATTTTTCAACAGGGGAGATAAATTAAAATCATTGATTTCAATAAATAGGTAAAAAATCAGTCTGTTATTGCAGTGTCATGGGAGGATGTAAACGGGGTTGCAAATTCTTTGCATATCGTTACCATATAAGAAACTCTAACTTAATTTGAACAAACTGAAACTTTGATTATGAATACCCAACTCCCCCCGGCATCTCAACGTCCTGCTTTCCTAGAAAAAGGATATTGGATTGCTGACCCCCTTGATTATATGGATACCCACGTTCGAGAATATGGGGATATTTTTACCAATTATATTCTCGGTGCAAACACTCCTTGGATTTTTGTTAGTGATCCCCAAGGTATTCAAAAAGTTTTAACAGATGATATCTTTGAAGCTCCAGGTTCGGTGAATAAAATTTTAGCCCCTTTAACGGGAGATAACTCTATTTTTATATTAGAGGGCGATCGCCACAAACGAGAACGGAAATTATTAATGCCATCCTTTCATGGGGAAAGAATGCGAGACTATGGGGAATTAATCACGGATATTACCCAAAAAGTCATCGGTCAACTATCCGAAGGACAAGCTTTTATTGCTAGAGAAACAATGCAAGAAATTTCCTTAGATGTAATTCTAAGAGTGGTTTTTGGGGTATATACAGGAGAACGATATAGTCAGTTGAAACAGCTATTGTCAGGAATGTTAGACGTTTTTAAATCTCCCTTGAGTTCCAGTTTTTTATTCTTTCCAATTTTACAACAAGATTTTGGCACTTGGAGTCCTTGGGGACATTTCTTAAAACAACGCCAACAAATTGACGAGTTATTATATACAGAAATTCGGGAGCGTCGTGAAAACCCGGATGAATCTCGAAAAGATATGCTCAATTTAATGCTGGCTGCACGGGATGAAGAAGGTAACGCGATGACGGATCAAGAATTACGAGATGAGTTATTAACATTATTATTTGCCGGACATGAAACCACTGCTACAGCAATGGCTTGGGCATTATATTGGATTCATCATCAGCCAGAAGTGTATGAAAAATTAATGTCAGAGTTAAATAGTTTGTCGCGGGATGCTGATGGAATGGAAATTTTTCGTTTACCTTATTTAACGGCCGTTTGTCAGGAAACCTTACGAATTTATCCCGTTGGGATGTTAACATTTGCACGCACCAATAAAGAATCAGTAGATTTGATGGGTTATCAATTACCCCCAAAAACTCCAGTGGTGGGTTGTATTTATTTAACCCATCGCCGAGAAGATTTATATCCGCAAGCGGATCAATTTAAACCGGAACGCTTTTTGGAACGTAAGTTTTCTCCCTATGAATTTCTTCCCTTTGGAGGAGGTAGTCGTTTATGTTTAGGGATGGCTTTAGCTCAATATGAAATGAAGCTAGTATTAGCTACAATTTTGTTAAATTATGAGTTGAATTTGTTGGAAAAAAAACCTGTAAAAGCAGTCCGTCGAGGGGTAACTTTAGCACCCAAAGGAGGGATTAAAATGCAACTCCTGAATAAACGTCCACAACCCCAAAAAACTATCGATTTAGTCCGTACAGTGTAGTCTAGTTTAAACCTGTAATATCCACGAAAAATATCCAGGTTTAGTGCTAGAATCGACTCAGGGGGATAAAAACTTTTCACAAGGTTTTTATTCTCCATACCCAGGGATATATCACAGATGAATAAGGGACAATAAATTGACCCGAAAAGCCAACAGATTAACCCCTTTAACAATCAATTCTTGAGTCAGCAATTGATTAAACTTAACCTCTATACAAAAAGTTAGTTTTTGTTTAGAATTGAGATAGATGATTAAAATAGGTCTTCTATTGTCAAGATCATTAAAATACCCAGATCTGATGATCTAGTGAGTCAGTCTAGGGACATAGAGGTTAATCATGGTCAAAAGTCTTGAGGAACTTTTAGGATTAACTGAAGCTTTAGTCATAGCAAAAGGTAAAAATCCCCTAAGTTATATCCAAAAAATAATTTTAACAGAAGCCTTATTAGAAACAAAAAAAACCTACGATCAAATAGCTGAAGAGAATGGTTATTCTCCGAGTTATTTAAAAAATGGGGTTGCCCCTCACCTTTGGCAACTCTTATCGGACTTGGTGGGCGAAAAAGTGACTAAAGCAAATTGTCGCTGTTTATTAGACCGGGAATTAGGAACTAAAATTATCCCTAACGTTTTTCCAGAACTGGTTTTACCTAAACCCATTTCTTTAGAATCTCCAGAAGGCCAGGTTCCGCTTAATTCTATATTTTATATTGAGCGTTCCTCCAGTGAACCAATGTGTTATCTCGAAATTAAAAATCAAGGGGCATTACTGCGAATTAAAGCCCCTCGAAAGATGGGAAAAACTTCTTTAATGGCTCGAATTTTAGATTATGCTCAACAGCAAAATTATCACCCGATTCGTTTAAGTCTTCATCTGGCGAGTAGTTTAGTTTTTACCTCAACAGAAAAATTCTTACGTTGGTTGTGTGCCAATGTGACTCAACAGTTAGGATTAGAATCGGAAATTGATGAATTTTGGGATGAAGATGTAGGAGCATTAGTCAGTAGCTCTCTCTATTTCCAAGGATATTTATTAGAGAAAATTCAGCAACCTATTGTATTAGCAATGGATGAAGTTAATCAATTATTTGAATATCCGTCTTTAGCTCGTGATATCTTAGCTTTATTGCGATCTTGGCATGAAGAAACACGGGATATTAGTAATTGGCAAAAACTAAGATTTGTGATTGTTTATTCCACTGATATTTATATACCGTTAGACACTAATAAATCTCCCTTTAATGTCGGTTTGGGGATTGATTTATATCCTTTTAATCTTGATCAAGTTAAAATTTTATCTCGAAGGTATGGATTAACCTTAACCGAGCAAGAATTAAAAAAACTTACAGAATTTGTTGGCGGATTTCCTTATTTAGTGCGACTAGCTTTTGATCATTGTGTGCGTCGAAATATTCCTCTTCCAGAGTTGTTAGAACAAGCAAATACCGATATGGGAATTTATAGCGATCACCTCCATGAACAGTTATGGTTACTTCAGCAAGATCCTGATTTAGTTACCACTTATCAACAAATTATCACCACAACTCACCCTGTAAAAATAGAACAAGTCAAAGCCTTTAAATTAAAAAGTATGGGGTTAGTTCATATTCATGGAAATCAAGTGATTCCCAGTTGTGAATTATATCGACAATATTTTCAAGAGTGTTTGAGTGAGGTTTAATAGATTTTTTTATGTTTAAACTTTATATCAAATTTTAAAATTCTTCAATTTATATAGCGGGTTTAAATCATTATTAAAACCAGTTTATTGTAGGGGCGAGGCGCGCCTCGCCCCTACGACAATATGTTACCATTAGAGAGTAAATTTTAATGGGATTAATCCAATGACCTCGGAAGGTAATGTTGCAGATACAGGAATTTTAGAAGAAGCTAGACAACTGATGAATCAAGAAGGAATAACTATGTGTAAAGCACTAGAAGAACTGATGATAAAAGCTAGACAACAAAACGATTTCAACAGAATTCAAAGAATTAAAACAACCCAAAATAGAGTTTAAGCATACTCGATTTTTGGGATGTGCTGACTCTAATCATAGATTGCTAGAGGCACTATTATCTATATTTAGGTCGATACAAATGTTTGATCAATCAATCTATATAACAAATAGTTTAGAAGATTTGAGATCCGGGAATGGAACCAGACAAGCTGAAGCATTACTAAAGTTAGTTGATGACGAAGTTTATGAAGCTGTACCGGATATTCTACCCTTATTAAACTCTCCAGAAACCGCAATTCGTTCTAGTGCAGCTTACGCATTAGGTTATCTGGGAATTGATCAGGTTAAAACAGTGGGTTCAGCCTTAATGGATAGACTGAATGATCCTGAAGAAATTGTTAGGTCTGATGTAATTGAAGCTTTGGGAGCATTGCAATATATTGAGGCTATTACTCAAATTAAAGATAAATTAATTAACGATCCTTCTGCTTTAGTTCGTGCGTCAGCCGCAGAAGCATTGGGAGAACTGGGAGAACCCGAAGCAATAGAAACATTAGAAAAATCATTATTAAAACTAGACGAAGATGAAGCTGTTCGCGCCTATGCTGCAAATTCTATCGGTCTTTTAGGGAGTGATTTAATTTTACCAAAACTCAAAATTTATCTTCAATACTTTGAGAAAAGTATCAAAATAAAAGCAGAAGTATTAGGAGCAATATATTATTTAGGTACAAAAGAAGCTTTACAACAACTGATAGAATTATTAGATGATGCTGATGAGAATTTAGCGATCGCAATTCTTAATATCTTAACTGATTTAAAAGATCGGACAAATTTAGATCAACTCTTACAAGATGCGCCTGAAATGGAAAGTAAATTGACAAATATTAGTCAAAAGATACCGATTTTAATTGCTCATAAACAACAAATTTTAACAGCTTAATACAGAAACCCGGTTTCTGGGAGAAACCGGGTTTCTGGGGATTAATTCCTTAATTGTACAGGCATGACTAAATAGGTCATTTTAATCCCACCCAACGGATTAACAATAACAGGGCTAGTTGCCGCATTTAACTGGAGAGAAACTTCCGAAGCATTAAATACTTTTAAACCCTCTAATAAGTATTTAACATTAAACGCTAATTCCTTTGGTTCATCTCCTGAAATTTGAGCCGGGAGAGATTCTAACGCATTCCCCACATCGGCGGCTTCTACAGATAAAGCAATTTGTTGATTAACATGATCAACGGTACATTTAACAATATCATTTTTTTGGGACGCTAAAACTGCAATTCGTTCTAAAGCTCCCACAAAACCCCGTCGATCTAAATTAATTTGATTCAAAAACTGCTTGGGAATTAAAGTTTGATAAGCTGGATACGCGCCTTCTAATTTACGAGTATTTAACCGTTGTTCTCCTAATTCAAAAATAACTTGACTTTCATCAAAACGTAAGGTAATTACCACCGGAGAATCGTTTTTAGACGCGCCATGGCTCGTCTCTACACTTCGCATCGCCACCATCCGTTCCACTTCCCTTAAAGCTCGTGCAGGAACAGTCACTTCAAATTCTTCTAATTCTTCATCGGGATCAGTTTCACTTAAATTTTCTGTTTGTACAACAGCTAACCGATGACCATCCGTTGAGGCAAATTCTATCGTATTATTTTCTACCTTTAAATGTACCCCCGTTAAAACTTGTTTCGTTTCATCAGGACTGGTGGCAAATAACGTTCCTTTTAATCCAGAAATTAAAGATTCTGCTGCTAAATGAATTGAATCTCCGGTTTGAATAGACGGTAATTCTGGATATTCTTCCGCCGCCATTCCTCGAACTTGATAGCGTCCTGAACTAGAAGTTAATGTTACAATTGCCTCTCCCATTTCATCATCTAGGGTGATTTCTCCCCCTGGTAAACGGGAAACAATATCATTAAATAATTTAGCCGGGACGGTTAAAGTTCCGCCCTCCTCAACGGTCGCCTGCATACTGGCTCGAATGCCTAAACTTAAATCAAATGCTGTTAAATTGACTCGTTGATTTTCTTCATCTACATCAATTAAAATATTAGATAAAATGGGATGATTAGGACGAGAAGGAATTGCCCTAGAAACCCAAGATAAATTAGAACTTAATTTGTCCTGCTCAACAATAAATTTCATAATGACCCTAAGACTCATCAGTGTTCCCAGAGGAACTCTCGCCAACGGTTTCTGATGTTGACGAGAGAACCAAACCTTTGATTATACCTTACCCAACTTCGATTTGATCCCAATAAAATAAGCAGAATTTCCCTAGCTCATCCCCCTGGAGAGTCGAAAATTGCAGGGGATATGCAAGGGTTTTCAGGGGATGACCTGTGGAAAACCTGTGGAAAACTTGTGAAAAACTGCAAGACTTTAACCGGGGAATTCCCTGATATCATAAGGATCTTATCTGTTTTCGGCGTTATCCACAACGTTTTCCACAACCCACCCTCAAGATGTCGGGTTTCTATTCTTTCTTCTCCTGTTCCCTGTTCCCTATTCCCTATCCCCTATAATTCTAATGAGAACGACTGGTAAAGTTAATTTGATCGCTGAGTTGTCTTAAGGTTTGGGCTAAATCAGGATCTTGGTGGCGTAACTGGGAAATTTTTTCACAACTATACATGACAGTGGTGTGATCTTTTCCCCCAAATAATTCTCCTATTTTAGGTAAGCTTAAACCCGTGTGTTGTCGCATCAAATACATCGCCACTTGACGGGCTAAACTAATTTCTCGCCGTCGAGAATTGCCTTTTAAATCTTCAATAGAAACCTTATAAATTTCTGCGACAATTTGCATCACCGCTTCCGGGGAAGATTCCTCTAATTTTTCCCGTGAGGTTAAAACTGGGGCAATATTGTCTACGGTCATGGCTAAACCCGAAATCGATAAATAGGCGATCGCACGAATTAAAGCGCCTTCTAATTCCCGAATATTAGACCGATAATTAGACGCAATATATTCAATCACTTCACGGGGTAAATGCACATTTTCATATTCCGCTTTTTTCTGTAAAATTGCCATCCGCGTTTCTAAATCAGGCGGTTGAATATCCGCCACTAATCCCATCGAAAATCGAGAACATAAACGCTCCTGTAATCGCGGAATTTGATGAGGAGGACGATCAGAAGCTAATACCACCTGTTTTCCCGCTTCATGCAGGGTATTAAAGGTATGAAAAAATTCCTCTTGGGTATATTCTTTCCCCTCAATAAATTGAATATCATCTACTAATAAAACATCCGCTTCCCGATAATGTTCTCGAAAACTCTGCATACTATCTCGACGAATGGCCGTAATTAAATCATTGGTAAACTTTTCCGTTGAAACATAAAACACTTTAGAATAAGGCGCAATTTCTAAACGATAATGACCAATGGCTTGCATTAAATGAGTTTTTCCCAACCCTACACCCCCACACAAAAACAAAGGGTTAAACTCCCGACCCGGAGACTCCGCCACCGCTAAAGAAGCCGCATGAGCCAAACGACTATTCGCCCCGACCACAAATCGAGAAAACACATATTTGGGGTTTAAATTAATCGGTTTGGGGGGTAAATCGTGAGGGTTTTCCATTCCCAGGGGAGCGACGGGAGATGGCCAAACAAAATGAGATCCGCTAGAATCCGAGGCAGATTCGTTAATTTGGGTTGTAATATAAATTTCTACCGGATAACCCAAAATGTCCTGGACTGTATCAGCGATCAACTCTCGGTAATACTTCTGGAGCCAATTACAAGAAAACGGGTTTGGCGTGCGAATGATTAAACAATTGTTGTCTAGTTGTTGTGCCCAAGCGGTTTTAATCCAGGTATCAAAGGTTGGACGTCCCAATTGTACCTGGAGACGTTCAAGAACTTGATCCCAGAGATGATCGATGGGGAGTTCCATAGCTAGACCCACGAGTTCAAACTACAGGATAACAGTTTCTATAAGATCCCTGAGACAGAAGCAACGGAAATTTAAAATTTTTCAACTTCTGCAAACCCTGGAAAATAAAAGCGATAATAATAAAGGAATATCTAATTAGAGTCAACATTAATCAATGGGAGGCTTAGAAAAACCCTGAACTCTAGGAAATAGTTCAAAACTACTGATATTATAAACCTCTTAAAATCTGTTGATGAAGAGTACATCTGACAAAGAAAATCGCCAAAACCCCCTCCGTACTGTTTTCTTATTACTGATCGGAGGCGGGGTTGCTTTACTCGGTGATCGCTGGTTAGCCGCCCGCAACGCTTCAATTGTTCCATCGTCAACCCCTCAACCTCTGGCTCAAGTTTCCCCTTCTGCTTCTGCTAATGCCAATAATAACGCAAGCTCTCCCCCCAACCCGACTGCTTGGTTAGGTCAAAAAGCGAATTTAGCAGCTGCGTTAAAGCCTGTAGACTCTAACTTTATTGTCAATGCTGTTAACGAAGTTGGGCCAGCCGTGGTTCGGATTAATGCCTCTCGTCAAGTGGCTCGTCGAGGATTTGATCAGTTTGGGGATGGCTTTCCAGAGGAATTTTTTGGGGCTCAACCCCCTCAACGCCGTTCTAATGGCCCCGTTGAGCAAGGGACGGGTTCAGGGTTTATTCTGTCTGCTAATGGCATCATTATGACCAACTCTCACGTTGTTGAGGGAACTGAGCGGGTACAAGTGGTTTTAAAAGATGGTCGTCGGTTCGATGGAAAAGTCCTAGGATCAGATTCAGTCACTGATGTTGCTGTGATTAAAATTGATGCGGATAATTTGCCTAGTGTGAAAATTGGCAATTCTGAGACTTTATCCCCTGGAGAATGGGCGATCGCCATTGGCAATCCGTTAGGATTAGATAACTCGGTTACGGTGGGAATTATTAGTGCTACAGGACGCTCTAGTAGTGATGTCGGGGTTCCTGATAAACGCATTGGCTTTATTCAAACCGATGCGGCTATTAACCCTGGAAATTCTGGGGGGCCACTCCTCAATGGTAGAGGTGAGGTGATCGGAATGAATACCGCTATTATTAGTGGCGCTCAAGGGTTAGGATTTGCCATTCCCATTAATAAAGCTCAACAAATTGCCCAACAATTAGCGACAACGGGAACTGCTGAACACGCCTATTTAGGCATTGAAATGGTAACACTCAGCCCCGAATTGCGTCAAGAATTAAGAGAAACTCCCGATTTAGAGTTTCAACTTACTCAAGACAATGGCGTTTTAATTGTTAATGTAATTCCGGGTTCTCCGGCAATGAAAGCTGGATTAAAACCGGGGGATATTATTGTAAAAATTGATGATAAACCTATTACCAAATCGGATGCAGTTCAAGAATTAGTCCAAAATCAAAATGTAGGAACACCGATGAAAGTAGAGTTAAACCGTAAAGGACAACCGCTAACTTTAGAAGTGAAAACAGGGAATATGCCTAAACAAATTCAAGGGTAATCAGTTATCAGTTATCAGTTATCAGTTATCAGTTGATAAATTAGTTAAGAGTTGGTAACAGTTAACTTTTAATCAAATGAGTGAAATTTTAGCGATTTCTGAATTAGGGAACCCTGTTTTGCGGGGTTATGCTCATCCCATTGAAAATATTTGGGAGGAGCAAATTCAAACTTTAATTGATAATTTAATTGTCACGGCTTCTCAAGCTAATGGGGTGGGAATTGCCGCACCTCAAGTGGGAATGAGCGATCGCTTATTTATTATGGCTTCTCGCCCTACATTGCGTTATCCTAACGCACCCGTGATGGAACCTACTGCGATTATTAATCCTAAAATTCTCAACCATTCTCACGAAACCGTTAAAGGTTGGGAAGGCTGTTTAAGTGTTCCGGGTATTCGAGGGTTAGTTCCTCGTTATCAATCCATTGAAGTAGAATATACCAGTCGGGAGGGGAAACTCTGTTATCAGGAATTCACGGATTTTGTCGCTCGAATTTTTCAACATGAACTCGATCATCTCGATGGTATTGTATTTTTAGATCGGGTAGAAAGTACCCAGGATCTGATCACAGAAGCTGAGTATCAAAAACGTCTTGTTCATTCTGCGGAATAGCTTCCTCATTGAGTGTAGAGTAGTAGTAATTTTATTTGAGGAAAATGGATTTAAAGCCATGACAATTAATTTAACTAAAGGGGAACGCATTAGTCTTTCTAAAGAAGCACCGGGTTTAAAAAAAGCCGGACTTGGATTAGGATGGGATATTAATGCTTCTGATACGGGAGCCGCTTTTGATTTGGATGTGTCGGTTTTTATGCTCGGAAGTAATGGCAAAATTCCCAATGAACAATATTTCGTATTTTACAATAACTTAAAATCTCCTGATGGTTCTGTAGAATCCTTGGGAGATGATCGCACGGGAGAAGGTGGTGGTGATGATGAAACCATTCTAGTTGAGTTAAATACGGTTGATCCCAATATACAAGAAATTGTCTTTGTTGCCACTATTTATGAAGCAGAAGCAAGACGACAAAATTTTGGACAAGTTCGTAATTCTTATATCCGAATTTATAACAATGAAACGGATACCGAAATCACTCGCTATGACTTAGAAGAGGATTTTTCCAGAGAAACTTCAATTGAAATGGGTCGCCTTTATCGAAAAGATGGTGAATGGCGATTTCAGGCTGTTGGACAAGGTTATAATTCTGGTTTAGAAGGTTTTGTTCAACAATATACCTAAGAGGTTTGGCGGTTGACGGTTGATGATTAAGGGTTAACCGTCAGCCGATAATACTAATAGAATTTACAATTTTAGGAGTTGATTAATCATGTCGATTAATATTAGAAAAGGGGAAAGGATTAGTTTATCAAAAGAAGCCCCTGGCTTAAAACGAGCATCCATTGGTTTAGGATGGGATGTGAATGCTAGTGATACAGGGGCAGCTTTTGATTTAGATGCTTCTGTTTTTATGTTAGCAGAAGATGGTAAAATACCTGTGGATGAATATTTCGTATTTTATAATAACTTAATTTCTCCTGATCAATCTGTAAAACATTTAGGAGATAGTCGCACTGGGGAAGGAAGCGGGGATGATGAAACCATCGTTATAGAGTTAACAAAAATCAATCCTTCTATTCAAGAATTAATTTTTGTTGTTACTATCCACGATGCAGATCAACGGCGACAAAACTTCGGACAGGTGAGAAATTCCTATATTAGAATTTACGATGATGACACTCAAACCGAAGTCACAAAATATGATTTAGAAGAAGATTTCTCACGGGAAACGGCTGTTGAATTTGGGAGATTATATCTCAAAAATGGCGAATGGCGATTTCAAGCCGTCGGACAAGGTTACAATTCTGGATTACAGAGTTTTGTAGATAAATACGTTTAATTTATTAGGACTTTAATCATGGCTATTAATTTAAAAAAAGGTCAAAGCATCATTCTCGATAAAAACGAATATGATTTATCAAGAGTTGTGATGGGATTAGGATGGGATGTGGCAAAAAAAGGGTTATTTGCAGGATTATTAGGAGGAAATGCAGATTTTGATTTAGATGGATTTGCCTTGTTATTAGATGCTCAAGGAAAACTAAAAAATAAACAAGAAGATGTAATTTATTTTGGGCATTTAGCCACAAAAAATAATACCGTGATTCATTCGGGAGATAACCTCACCGGACAAGGTTCAGGAGATGATGAACGAATTATTATTGAACTTAAAACCCTTCCAGCAGCTTATCAACGGATTATTTTAGGCGTGAATATTTACCATGCAGAAGACCGCCAACAACATTTTGGAATGGTTAATAATGCTTTTGTTCGGTCAATAGATGCGACCGGGAAAGAAATTGCGCGTTATAGTCTTTCTGGTGAAACGGCTTACTCCGGGCAAATTTCTATGTTACTCGGAGAACTATCGCAACAAAACGGACAGTGGAAATTCCAAGCACTAGGAACACCTTTAAACTTAACGTTAAACGGTGTTGTGCGTTCGTTTATGTAGAGTTGATTTGATCCTAAACAGGTAGGGGCGGATGATTCGGCTATTGATTGATGGGTGTTGTCACCAATCTTTATCCGAATCCACCACCCCTAGAACTGCAAATCGGTTTTAAACGCTATTTTAATAACGTTTGTGTTGAAAATTAGCTGCCTTTGCGATCGCCAATATTAGCGTTTTTTGGGAACCATCGTTTCAATATTGATATCACCCAACGCAACACGAGTTGCGGGATTGATGGTCGGAGTAACAGCCGATGCTAAACCCAGGAAATTCCGAGGATCGCCAGCTTTGGCTTGTTTTTCTTGAGGAATAAAGCGACGAACTTCGTTTTGCCAAACGATTTGAGGGAAACCTAGCTGGTTACGGTGGTACTCGTTATAGCGAGGTGTTCTGAGATTAAAAGGAACTTCCCCTTCATTGCGCTGAAGCAGAACCCGACGGCGTTGGTAAGGAACCGTATCATACCCGAAGTTATCCAGGTATTCATCGCTATCGAGTAACGCATCAATAAAGCCTTTAGGGCCTTTGTTAACAACCACAATCGACCATGCGATCTTTTCACGTTCGCTATAAACATCCCGTCCTAAAATGCGTTGAACACACATTTCAACAAAACGGTAGTTGCTATTGGTTTGGTAGTTGCGACTTAAAAAGGGATCGGAAGTTGCTAAACCCCGAATGAAATCCCGCACATTAATTTGACCAAACTTAAGCTGAGACTCTAAGCAGGTTTGACGATTGCTTTTGAGCATTTGATGTTCGCTGTAAATTTGGCGATAAGCAGCCCAAATGATGTCATTCCACTCAGTACCAGCAGGCATATTTTCAGCCGTAAAGATTCTGGGTTGTTCATCACCGGCTACTTCAAAGCCAGCAACGCGAACATTGCGGCTGGTCGGGCCATAGCTTAATAAAGGAAGCGCCACCTTAATATCTCCTTAATCTCGAACTCAACGTCGTTTGTTATCTTGTGTTGACATCCTCCACTGCCTAACGGCAAGTAGATTCCTACCAGGCAAAGCCTCTCGGTGGGTTGACGGATCAAGAATTGCCTAAAAAATAGGTCTTACCCTCTCTCCACGTCCGTTTTAAGTCTCCGAATGCCCTCCGGCGACCCCCTAAAACAATCTTGGGTTCTTAGTTCTGCCTCAAGTTGGGATTTTAGACCCTTAACTTTTGGCTTCCCCGTACTCCTTAAGTCCACAGTCGATGCTGTTTTCAAAGTCGGGTGGGTCTGTGACCCTCTAAATCTTAATACGAAGCCATCCTAGAAGGACGGAGTGTGAAACCCAAATTTTCGGTTATTTTAACCAGGATCGCTCAGAGCTTTAGAGCAACATGGTTGGCTATCCTACAGATTAGGGGATTAAGGCAACTCCATCTCAACTTTCAGGAATCAACGCAATAATATGTAACATTTTTTGACAAGGAGACAGGGGGACGGGATCAGCATCTCCCACACTACCCCCGATTTCTATGCTAAAGTCAAGATTAAATCCCCTAGGGGGGGATAAAGGTTGTGATATATTAATATGATAATTTACTTCATAAATCTTAAAGATCTTGCTCAACATTCTAGTAGGTTTTATTTTGACTACCACTCAACCGATTCAGTCCACCTCTCGATTGATGCAAACGGTTCTGGCCAAAGTTAGACAATCTCAGACTTGGCTCGTATTTGCAGCATCGGTGTTTCTCATCTCCGTTCCTGTCTTTTTCCAAGCCCCCCTGGTGCGACAATGGCCGGAACTCACCTTAATTCTGACCTTGGGATGGCTCGGAATCAGTTGCAGATGGCTGAGGAACCCCGTTACTTGGGTTTGGGGAGACTTATTATTAGGATTTAGCTGGAGTTGGCTAACAGGGGCGATTTATTGGGGGTGGCTACGGTGGGAACCCTTGTTACATTTACCTGTAGAAGCTTTAGGGGTTCCCTTTGCGGTTTGGTGTTTATATCGAGGCTGGGGTAAAGTGGGGAACTGGTTTTATCTGGGTTCTTTATTTGGAACAGCAGTGACAGATGGATATTTTTATATCACCGGATTAATTCCGAGTTGGCGACAACTGATGCACGTTGAACCCGCCTTAGCCTTACCTATTTTTCAAAATGCACTCCAAATCGTCAGTACCCCTTGGGGAATTAGTTGGGCTGTGGGATTTGCCTTATTTTTATTTGGGGTTGGGGTTTTTCCGTTACAATCTAAAGAACTACATTGGTGGGCATTTGGGGGAGCCGTATTGAGTACAATTTTAGTAGATAGTTTATTTTTGATTGTGGCTTGTCTGGCTTAAACAGAACTTAAAAGAGGGTGCTGAG
Organism: Planktothrix sp. FACHB-1365; assembly: GCF_014697575.1. GTDB lineage: Bacteria > Cyanobacteriota > Cyanobacteriia > Cyanobacteriales > Microcoleaceae > Planktothrix. The sequence goes on from NZ_JACJSC010000007.1 coordinate 35,659, forward strand.
AAAAAAATGTTTATGATCATAGGCGTGGCTTTTTAACCGTGTTAGCTTCTCAAAAGTCATAACTTTAATCCCCCAATGCCCCTTACCCACTGATTGTGACCTTAGAACCCACTCCCCACTTAGTCTTACATACCGAAGGTGGTAATCACTATTTACCACTGATGGGTAAAAATTACTGGACATTGGGTCGCAGCGAAGACAATACCTTTGTCATTAAAGACCGATGGATTTCTCGAAATCATGCGATGTTGCAACGCATGGAAAATGGCGAGTTTTTTTTAATTGATTTAGGAAGCCGAAATGGTTCCTTTGTCAATGGTCGTCGGGTTAGTATTCCCGTCACGCTTCATAATGGTGATCATATTGTTTTTGGACAAACGGAGTTAGAATTTTATTGTCCTGATGTCACCCAGGAAACTGACCCTTCGGAACCAGAATCTGAGGATTTTACCGCTACATTAACCGTGCGTCGCTTAATATCGGTGATGGTCATGGATATTCGAGATTTTACCGTATTAACTCGACAATTAGATGAACGAATTTTATCAGAAGTGATTGGCCGTTGGTTTCGTCACGCCGGACAAATTATTCGAGCTAATGGAAGTTGGGTTGATAAATATATTGGGGATGCCATTATGGCGGTTTGGTTTCATGGAACCCAAGGGGTAACGCCCCAAGAAATCCTAAAAATTGCGAAAGCATTAAGTGAATTACACAAAATTACACTAGAATTAAGTCATCTTTATCCCCTGCCTTTTCCGTTACGAGTGGGGGCTGGAATTAATACCGGATATGCAATGGTGGGAAATACCGGAAGTGGCGGAAGTGCGGACTATACAGCCTTGGGAGATACCGTTAATGCGGCGTTTCGTTTGGAGTCGGCGACGAAAGAAATTGGCAGTGATATTGCTTTAGGAGAAACGACTTATCAATATCTGGCGCAAGCTTGTCCTCAACAAAGTTTTAAACAACATACCGTTCATCTTAAAGGTTATGATACCCCGACGATTACTTATGGGGGAACATTTGCCAATTTAGATGAGGTTTTAGGACTCAAATCAGGAGGATAAATTTATTCTCCAAAACGATATCCTTTACCATAAACGGTATGAATTAAAGGTGTTTCTCCCGTAATTTCAATTTTTCGTCTTAATAAACGAATTTGCGCTGCTAAAACATTACTGCTGGGTTGTTCACCTTCTCCCCAGAGATGTTGATGGATTTGATGATGGGTTAATAACTGTCCTGGATAACGCATCAAATAAGCTAACAGTTGGCTTTCTTTTTCCGATAAATCAATGATGCGTCCTCCCCGATAGGCGAGTTGATTTTCGGGGTCTAATTCTAAATCTGCTACTTGCAAACGGTTAGAATTTGTAACGGGGGATTCAGTAGCTGGATAGCGACGTAATAAAGCCCGAACTCTCGCTAATAATTCTCGCAGTTCAAAGGGTTTCATTAAATAGTCATCCGCCCCAGCATCTAACCCTTGAACTCGATCATCGAGGGTATCTTTTGCAGTTAAAAATAAAATCGGGGTTCGATTTGATTGCGATCGCAATTCTTGACAAATTTCTAACCCGGATTTTTGGGGTAACATCCAATCTAAAATTAACAAATCATACGGCTTTTGACGAGCCAACTCACAACCCAAATGCCCATCTATTGCAATATCAACCGTATATCCTTCGCGGCTTAACACCCGACTCAAAGGTTCCGTTAATTCAACTTCATCATCAACTAATAAAATTCGCATCAGTCATAGGGAACAGGGAACAGGGAACAGGGAACAGGGAACAGGGAACAGGGAACAGGGAACAGGGAATTACGAATTACGAATTACGAATTACGAATTACGAATTACGAATGGGGAAGAGCTTTATTAAAAACTAACAAAGCTAACAGATAAAACTCAACCATTAACTGATAACTGATAACTGATAACTGATAACTGTTAAAAATACATCATTTCAGGTTCTAAACAAGCCGCATCAATCCATTGCTGCATAGCAGGAAGCGACCAAATGGTTTTAACATAGTCCTGTTCAATGAATCCTAACTTGACATCATAGGTAATAAATCGAGAAACAACGGGGGCAAATATGGCATCAGCAATGGTAAATTTTCCGAATAAAAATTCACCACCAGACCCATACTGTTGACGACATTCTCGCCAAATTGCGGTAATTCGATCAATATCCGCTTGTACCCCAGGTTTCATTCCTTCTCTGGGGTAACGAGTGCGACAATTCATCGGCATTTGTTGCCGTAAATTAATAAATCCGGCGTGCATTTCATGACTCACAGAACGAGCAAAAGCCCTAGCTTCTCGGTCTTGCGGCCATAAATCTCGAATAAAATTTTCAGCAATATATTCACAAATCGCTAAGGATTCCCACACCGTTAAATCTCCATCTAATAGTACCGGAACTTTCCCCGATGGAGAATAGCGCCTGATTTCTTTGTGGGTGTTGGGAGTATCCAAATCAATCATAATTTCAGCAAAATCAAGTCCTACTTGTTTTAAAAGTAACCAAGGACGCAACGACCAAGACGAATAATTTTTATTGCCGATCACCAGAGTTAACTGTCCCATAATCTGGTAAATAAAAGTTGGGGTAATTATTGCAGTTTCATCAGATAGCGATTCGCTGCTGTGTCACTGTGTCTATAAATCCTAAATCCCTCATTTCTCATCTTTATGATCACCGTAGCACTGCCTAAAGGCGCTTTATTAATAGACAGTATCCGGCTTCTGCAAGCCGTTGGACTTGATTTTAGTGGTTTTTTAGATCCGAGCAATCGACAACTTCAAATTCATGATTCCACCCAAACCGCTAAAGGTTTGTTAGTGCGGGCACAAGATGTCCCTGTTTATGTGGAATATGGCCAAGCACAGTTAGGGATTGTGGGTTATGATGTCCTGCGGGAGAAAAAGCCTCAAGTCGCTTCTCTGGTTGATCTCAAATTTGGCAAATGCCGGATGTCGGTGGCTGTTAAACAATCAAGTCCCTATCAGCGTCCAGTAGAATTGCCACCCCATAGTCGGGTTGCGTCTAAATTTGTCCACTGTGCCAGCGAGTATTTTGAGAGTTTAGATTTACCAGTTGAAATTATACCGCTATATGGTTCCGTTGAATTAGGGCCCATCACAGGAATGTCTGAAGCAATTGTTGATTTAGTTTCTACAGGTAAAACTTTACAACAAAATGGATTAACAGAAATAGAGGTTTTATTTGAAAGTACAGCTTACTTAATTGCTCATCCATTAAGTTATCGTTTAAATACAGGCGGACTGAAGGATTTAATTAGTCAAATTCGAGAAGAATTAACGGTTAAATTGTAAACCTGAACTTGATGAGTTAACATTCCAAAGGAGATAAAGGTTTAGTCGGGATTTCTGCGACATTAGCCTTGACAAGTTGCTCAAAAATCCGAGGTTCTACCGGGCGACTAAACCAATATCCTTGTAAACAATCACATTCATGATCTCGGAGAAATTGTTGTTCGGCTTCCGTTTCTACCCCTTCAGCAACCACTCTCATATTTAAACTATGAGCCATGACAATTGTTGCTTTCACAATTGCTGCATTTTTAATATGGCGGTTCACATCTTGGACAAAACAGCGATCTAATTTCAGGGTGTCAAACGGGAATTTTTGTAAATAACTTAAAGAGGAATATCCTGTTCCAAAATCATCTAAAGAAAGTCCGATTCCTAAATTCTTCAGTTCATGGAGAATGGCAACGGAACGTTCAGGATTTTTAACTAAAACACTTTCAGTTAATTCCAATTCTAAATATTTGGGATCTAAACCCGTTTGTTTTAAGACTTGCATCACATACCGTCCTAAGTTGCGCTGATGAAATTTAACCCCCGAAACATTGACAGCAACAGAGAGTTCAAATCCTTGATTTTGCCATTGTTTCACTTGTTGACAAACTTGACGAATCATCCATTCATCAATTTCCACAATTAAATCATTTTCTTCAGCAATACTTAAACATTCCAGTGGCGGAACAAGCCCTCGTTGCGGATGTTGCCACCTAAATAAAGCTTCAGCCCCAATAATTTTTCCGGTTTTCAAGTCGAGTTGAGGTTGATAATGAATAATAAATTCTTCGTTGTCTAACGCATGATGGAGATCAATTTCTAAGCGAAACCGATCTTGAATTTTTGTCCAAATTTCATTAGTATATAGAAAATAAGAATGAGTTCCCTGCTGTTGAGCTTGACGCAAGGCAATATTGGCTTTAATCAGTAAGTTATCAAAATTATCATCATGTTGGGGATATAAAGAAACCCCTAAACAGCATCCTAATAATAATTTATAGTCGGAAATTTTGATGGGTTTTGATAAACAGTTTAAAAGTTTTAAAGCAATTTCTTCGATTTCTTCAGAGTGGGAAATGGGCGGTAAAATTAAGGCGATTTTTTCCTCTTTAAATTTAACAACAAATCCGGCTCTTTTGAGTTCTTCATGAATCCGATTAATCACCGCCTGAACTAGAATATCTCCATAATCTGCTCCTAAATAATCTTGAAACCGTTCTAGGCGATCTAAACTTAAAATAAATACCGGAACTGACAAATCGGGTGAGTCAATTTGTTTAATAATTTGTTTGAATTTACTTTGTAAACTTAACTGAGCCGTTAAATTAATCTGAGATTCATCTTCCCGATTCGCGGTTAATTGAATTAACCCTTGAGACTCAGATAATGACAGGGGGAGATTAACTCGTTCCTGCTTATTAAACTGCGCTTGAATGGCGGCTAATAGTTCGGATTTACTATAAGGTTTGGTGAGATAGTCATCAGCCCCCAATTCCATCACCCGTCGTAAATTGCTGCGTTCATGTTGGCCGGTTAAACAAATGAAGGGAATGGAAAGGGTGTCCGGGTTACTGCGTAAGTATTCTAGCACGCCATAGCCATCCATTTCAGGCATGATTAAATCACATAAAACTAAATCAGGTTGTTGGCTGTGTAGAAGTTGTAAACCCACTTGTCCATTATCGGCTTCGAGGAGTTGAAATCCTTCCGCATGGAGAATTTTTAGTAAACTCCGACGGAGCAGAACATCGTCTTCAATGACTAGAATTTTTTTCATGGCTGTTACTTAACTTCAAATCGGATTTAGAGTTCCTATAGACTATAAATCTTTTGGTTATTGATTGTCTCTGATTTCAATAGGGAGGGTTTCGTGAAAAAAGATAAAAGATATTATATGACTTAAGATATATCATTCATGATTCAACCGTCGTGATAGAAAAAAAATAATCTTGTGAGATGTTACACAAAAAAATGTGATCTACATCGCTAAAACACGAGAATAACCTTCAAAATCCCCGTACTTATACGGTTGTAAGGCTCCAGACAAGACTGTGATTTGTAACCCAATGACTATTGGATAGCCATCATCAGTAACACCTTAAGCTAACCGAACTGAACCAAACATTTGATAGAAAATCGGTGATCCCAAATCTGTTTTCTTATAGACTATTGATTGTAATCTCCTAAAATGCTTATAGATTCCTACAAGGGCGGGAATGACATCCGACTTGATCAGTGGCTTTTCAGAATGGGATTTGGGATCAGAAGATTGAGCGATCAGAACTTGAGATCAAAAAACGACAATCAGAAATATTCTCTGCTCTCCAATTTAACAACAACTCGAACTCGCAGGAGAACAACAAGAATTATCAGAATTTGTAATCGTAACGTGATAATTTTTGCCTTTGGTTTCTTCGGGTTTGCGAATCACATTACGACTACAATCAAATTCTGGGGCTGATTCTAACGGAATCGTTTCATGGGGTAAAATTCCTAAAATATCTTGACAATAGGGGCCGTTTATGTTAGTATAAATGTGGTAGGTTTTATCACAAACTGCCATCCGTTCACCCCGATATAAAATATGTCCGTCATCATCCATGACTTGTTTCCAAGGCCCTTTATAAATCACTGCTTGATTCACATCTAAACAGGGGCCGTCTTTACCTTTAAACGCACAAACCGTTAAAGAACGGAATTCAATGCCATCAATCACTTGCCAAGGTTCTTCCTGTCGGGCTAATATTTTAATTCCATAAAATCCGGCTTGTTCAAAGCGTTGTAAAAATTCATTTTCGCGAAACGCTCCCGCAATACAGCCACTCCACAAATCGGGATCATTTAAAATATCAGGAGTTGGATCTTGATCACAAACAATATCCGAAATAACCGCCCGTCCCCCTCGTTTTAACACGCGATAAATTTCTTGAAACAGTTGATCTTTATCTTGGGGACGGACTAAGTTTAAAACGCAATTAGAAATCACCACATCAACGCTATTATCTGCAATTAAAGGATTTTGTTGACGCAGGCGATCGCATTCTAACTCAAATTCTGTAATTTGTTCTATAGACTGAATAGGATGATTTGTTAACCACTGTTGAACTTGATCTAAATCTAACGCTAAATCCTGAATTTTTGCTTTAACAAAGCTTGTATTAGCATAGCCTAATTTTTCGGCAACTTCTGCTTGATAGCTGCGAGATAACGCTAACATGGTATCATTAAAATCGACCCCAATGACTCGACCCGTCGCCCCAACTTTTTGAGCAATCATATAACAATTTTTTCCCGCCCCCGAACCTAAATCTACAACAATTTCTCCGGGGTTAACATAACGAGTCGGATCACCACAACCATAATCTTTTTCAATAATTTCCTGGGGAATAATTTCTAAATATTGATTTTCTTGATATTCCACAGGACAACACAGAGAAGGCTGTACCGTTGTTGCTCCAGCTTTATAACGTTCAATCACCGTTTCTTCAATATTGTAATTCATAAAATCCGCAATAGGTAACAATAAACTATAACTAAAAACTGACAACTGACAAGGTAGAGACGCGCCATGGCACGTCTCTACTGATAACTGGTACAGACGCGCCATGGCACGTCTCTACTGATAACTGATAACTGATAACTGATAACTGAATTAACCGCCCCAGATTTTTTGAATGACTTCATCGGGAGAGATATCAGACATTTTCCCTGTAGGAGATTTAATCCCAATCACGCGATCGCTTTTCGGTAATAATTTAGCAGGTTCAGTGGGGCCAAATAATGCAATTGTATAAGTACCCACCGCAACAGCCAAGTGCATCGGAGCACTATCGGTACAGAGCATTAAATTCGCCGAAGCGATCATTGCCGCTAATTTGCCAATATCATCCGGTTGGGTGACTTTAACTTGAGGACAAGATTGGACAATTTCGCGCACTAACGCGACATCTTCTGGCCCCTGGACAATAACAACAGGAAGGTTAGGTTGTCGTTGTTGAATATCTTGAATAATTTTTTGCCAACTCGCAACCGGGTAAATTTTATCAATACCTTTTTGTTGCGCTAACTGACTAGACCCCCCATGAATCAAAATATAACCACTTTCAGTAACCCCCAGACGTTTTTGTTCAGCATCTCCCCAGTCAATATCTAGTTTAGGAACATTAATGGATAATCCAGAGAAGGGGGTGGTAATTTGTAACCCTTTGAGCAGGTCATAATACATCTCGGCGGCGTATTGTTCGGGTTTCAGGGGGACGGGGTTGCTAATAAACATCCCTTCACCGCCACCCGCGTATCCAACGCGAATGGGGATACCCGTTAACCATAATAACAATCCCACCGTCCAACTTTGACCCAAGGATAAGACCACTTCATACTCTCGGTCACGGACAATACCCAGAAAATTTCCCCAGTCGGCTAAACTGTTACGTTCCTTGAAATCATAGGTTAAAACTTCCGAAACCGACTTACAAACTCGATAAGCTCCCTTGGCCCTGGGTTCTACCATAACAGAAATTTGGGCTTCAGGATAAGCTTGCTTAAGGCCATCAAGCGTCGGAAAAAACAAGATTTGATCGCCTATTCCACCTGGGACAAGGGCTAGTATTCTCATTAGTAAAGAGTTAATCTACAAGATCAGCTTAATTCTAATATGAACACAGGATTGTCAATCTTACCTCTAAATTTTCACAATGCACTTATTAATTCCAGCAGCAGGGATGGGACGACGAATGGGAAGCGATCGCAACAAATTGCTTTTGACGTTATTGGGTAAACCGTTATTGACGTGGACACTCTTATCGGCGGAAGCAGCAACCTGCATTGACTGGATCGGGATCATGGGTCAACCTGTGGATTTCCCTGAGTTTAAGGATATTTTAGCCACTGTTAACTTAAGTAAACCTGTGGAGTTAATTCAAGGGGGAGATACCCGTCAAGAGTCGGTTTATAATGGCTTACAAGCTTTACCCAGCGATGCAGAACAGGTCTTAATTCATGATGGGGCTCGATGTTTAGCCACACCGCAGTTATTTGAACGCTGTACACAAGCATTACAGGAGTATCAGGGGTTAATCGCCGCTATTCCGGTCAAAGACACGATTAAGGTGGTGGATGAGGATGGATTAATTTTAGATACCCCTGAGCGTAAACAGTTATGGGCGGCACAAACTCCCCAAGGCTTTGATGTGAAACTCTTAAAAGACTGCCATGAGCAAGGTCGTCAACAGGGTTGGGAAGTGACCGATGATGCGGCATTATTTGAAAAATGTGGGTTATCGGTTCATATTGTGATGGGAGAAGAAACCAATTTAAAAGTTACTACTCCTGTTGATTTAAGTGTGGCTGAATTTATTTTAAAATCCCGACACAACCCGTAGGGGTGGGGTTATCCCTCCCACCCATCATCAGTTATCAGCAGACCATCAGGAATACTTAACCATCAACTTTAATTAATCCATGACTAACAAAACAGCACCTAAAAAAACTCGGAAATCAGCCTTAATTGATGAGTTTATTAGTTTATCAATTGTTAATTTGTATTTAGCCTTATCCTTTAGCGTTTTAATCACGTTGAATTCCCTGGCGTTATTAAAACATGGGATTGACGCTTTTAATTATGGGGTGGCGATTGTTGGAGCTTTAATCATCGGAAAAGTGATTGTTTTATCTGAAAAACTGCCCCTGGTAGAACGCTATGGAGATAAACCTCTGATTATTTCAGTGGGTTATAAGTCAATTTTATTTACAATTATTGTTTTACTTTTTAATATTGTAGAACATTTTATCATCGGTTTGTTTCAACACGAATCTATAGATCAAAATTTAATAGAATTGAAAAATCATTTTTTTCAAATCGATACAATTTATCAAATCTTCTGCTTATTCCTGGTGTTTATTCCTTTTTTCATCACACGGGAATTAAATGAAATTTTAGGTAAAGGTAAATTATTTGATTTATTTTTTAGAAGCCGAACTTTAAACCTAAATTGAAAAATAACTCCGTATTTTTGCGGAGTTATACTGTACCTAAATTCAGTAAAAATACAATAGAAATCCAAAAAGAATTACGCCATTATAGAAGAGTCTTCTTTCTTCTGATCCTTTGGTGTTCAATAACATTTTTACAACTTTCCCTGGTAAAAGATACAATGAATTTATACCTCTAACTACATCTCAATGGTCTATGGCCTTAACACTTGCTTGGTTAGATAATTTAGAAGCTGCCATTATTCCAGATCCCCTACAAGCTGCACTCGATACTCCCTTAGATGAAGTAATCGCATTAATTACCCACTCCAGAGGAAGTTGTTATCTGCATTCATCAGAACCTAACCCTTTGGAAATGGCAAAACAAGAAGGTCGGGGCAGTTGTGTTATTATTGTAGAGAATAATCAACCCATTGGCATTGTAACAGAACGAAATATTATTCAATGGATTGCCAAGGAAAAACATACAGAAAAGATTAAAGTCAAGCAGGTGATGAGTCAACCTGTTGTCACCCTTCAATATGAAGAGACACAGGATATTTTTGCAGCTATCAATCTATTTAAAGAGCATTCGATTCGTCATTTACCCATCGTTGATCAAGGAAATCTGATTGGATTAATTACCTATGATACGATTCGGGGATGTTTACAGCCTGAAGATTTATTGCGGTTTAGAACTGTTTCTGAAGTCATGAATCATCAGGTGATTTTGGCAACGGCTCAAACGTCTTTATTAAAAATAGCACAACTAATGGCAAATCATCATATTAGTTGTGTGGTAATTGTGACTCAAGATGATCCAAAATATCCCGTAGGAATAATTACAGAACGAGATTTAGTTCAATTTCAAAGGTTGGGGTTAGATTTGAATCATACCCTAGCTGTAGCAGCCATGAGTTCTCCTATTTTAACGCTAAATCCTGATGATAACTTATCGGTTGCTCATCAAATCATGGAGTTTAATCGTATTGGTCGTTTAATTGTTACGGGAAACCAGGGAGAATTATTAGGATTGATCACACGCACTAATATTTTACAGATATTAGAGCCTTTAGAAGTTTATAATGTTATTGAATTATTAGAAACACAAGTTAAACAGTTACAACATGAAAAAATAGAACTGTTAGAAAGTCAAAATTTAAACCTCCAACAAACAGTACAAGAACAGACGAAAAAACTCTATTATCGAGAACAGGAATTTCAACTCATAGTTGAAACGGCTCCTGATATTATTTTTAGAATAGATTTGGATTTAAAATATCTCTATTTTAATCATGCTGTTGAAAAATTGGTAGGAGTTCCGGTTCAATATTTAGTCGGTAAATACCCGGAAGATATAGGGATTGATCAAGATGTAATTAATATTTGGAAAAACTGTCTTCAACAGGCAATTGAAACGAAACAAGAACAAACAGTTGATTATCCCTATCCAACGATCGACAGTTCTATTTGGTATCAAACTCGACTGGTTCCAGAATATTCTCCTGATGGTACTTTAATTTCTTTTTTAGGAATTGCTAGGGATATTACGCTGCAAAAACAGGCAGAAAAAAAACTGTATCAACAACTCGAACTCGAAAAAATATTATACAAAGTAACGATTAATATTCGTCAGTCTTTATCTTTAAAAGAAATTCTAAACACAACGGTGACAGAAATTAGACAACTCTTAGACTGTGATCGAGTTTTAGTGTATCAATTCGATGCTGAATTTAATGGTCAAATTGTTGCAGAATCTGTTACTGTTCAAGGAAATAGTATTCTGGGAATTTATTTAGAAGATACTTGTTTTAAAATGGGCGGTGCTGAACATTATTTGCAAGGGAAAAAAACTGCTATTAATAATGTTGAAACCGCAGATATTTTACCTTGTTATTACAAGTTACTATCTGATTTTAATGTAAAAGCTAATTTAGTCGTTCCCATTGTCATTAACGATCCTGTCTCCGATCATCAGTTATGGGGATTATTAATTGCTCATCACTGTACTGCACCCCGTCAGTGGAGTTCTGATGAATTAAACTTATTAGATCAACTCGCTGTTTCTATTTCCATAGCGATTCAACAGTCTCAACTTTATCAACAAATTCAATATGAGTTAAAAGAACGCTGTAAAGCAGAAGATGCTTTAATAAAATTTAATGGTGAATTAGAGCGAAGAGTGCGAGAACGAACAATCGTCTTAAGCCAAACGAATCAACAACTTTTAAATGAAATTCAAGAACATCGTCGCACCGAAAAAAAATTACATCGTCAAAATATTAAGGTTGAATTATTTACGGATATTACTCTGAATATTCGTAAATCTTTACAACTCGAAAAAATATTGCAAACCACTGTAACCGAAATTCGTCATATTTTAGATTGTGATCGCGTTTTAATCTATCGAATTTTCCCGAAAGGAAAACAACAAATTATTACAGAATCAGTTATTAATCCAGAATTATCGCTTCTGAATCACATTTTCAATGAAAACATTTTTTCTAATTCTTGTATACAGTTTTATGAACCCAAAAAAGTCAAAGCGATTGATAATATCGAAGATGCTTATCCTTTAGATAAGCTAGAAACTTTATGTATGAGAGAGTTAATGCAGCAATTACAGGTTAAATCTAAATTAATTGTTCCGATTTTCCAAAACGGTATACTTTGGGGCTTAATGGTGGCGCATCAATGTTATCAACTCCATCAGTGGACAGAATTTGAAATTGAGATTATGCAGCAAATTTCCGAGCAAGTAGGAATTGCGATCGCCCAAGCTCAATTATTAATGGATTTAAGAGAAAGTCAAGAACAGTTAAAGGATTTATTTGAAAATGCCAATGATTTAATTCAACTCATTTCTCCTGAAGATGGACGTTTTATTTATGTAAACCGAGCTTGGAAAGAAACCTTAAAATATAGCGATGAAGAGATTAAAAAGTTATCCATTTTTGATGTACTTGATCACGATCATAGTGTTATCTGTGATCAAGTGTTTGAACAGTTGAGAACCGGACAGCTAATTAAATATGATTGTATTGAAACAAAATATATTAGCAAAACCGGAGAAACTGTAATTTTAGAAGGCAGTGCGAACTGTCGTTTTGAAGATGGGAAACCAATAGTTATTCGAGCTTTCTTGCGGGATGTTACGGCTAAGAAACAAGCCGAGAACAAACTCAAAACTGTCCTGCAAGAATTAACCTATCATAAAATCGCCCTTGATGAAATGGCTATTGTAGCTATAGCAGATCGCAATGGGGTGATTAACTATTTTAATTATAAATTTTCTCAGACTTATCAATATTCATACGAAGAAGCAGTGGGGCAAACCTTTAGTTTAATTAATTCAGGTTATCATCCTCGGAGCTTCTTTAAACAGCTTTGGTCTACCATTAGTCAAGGAAAAGTATGGCGAGGAGAAATTAGAAATCAAGCCAAAAATGGAGATTACTCTTGGGTTGATACCACCATTGTTCCGTTTGTAGATGATCAAGGTAAACCCTTCCAATATTTATCGATTATGTTAGATATAACCGAACGGAAATTGGCAGAAAAAGCTTTACAAATCAGTGAGGAACGTTGGCAATTAGCTGTTCATGGAAGTAAAGATGGAATTTGGGATTGGAATGTCCCAACGAATGAAGTTTTCTTTTCCCCTCGGTGGAAAGAAATGCGAGGGTTTGATGAAGATGAAATTAGTCATGACTTAGAAGAATGGATATCTCGAATTCATCCCGATGATGCTGAGAAGGTTTGGCAAGGAATTCAGGATCACTTTCAAAGAAAAACGCCATTTTTTATGGCTGAATATCGGGTAAAATGTAAAGATAATTCCTATAAATGGATTTTAGATCGGGGTCAAGCACTCTGGGATGAAAACGGTCAAGTGATTCGCATGGCAGGTTCGGAAAGTGATATTAGCGATCGCAAATTAGCAGAAGCCAAACTCTTAGAATTAAATCAACTCCAACAAGCCATTTTAGATGGGACAAATTACGCGATTATTTCTACAGATAGGAATGGAATCATTCAAGTTTGGAACCAAGGATCAGAGAATTTATTGGGTTATCAAGCTGAAGAAATGATTGGTAAAACAACTCCTGCGATGATTCATGATTCTCAAGAAATATTAGAACGTTCCTATAGTTTATCTTTAGAATTAGGAACTCAACTTGAACCGGGTTTTGAAGTTCTTGTTGCGAAAGCCCGTCTGGGACAGATTGAAGAACGAGAATGGCTCATGGTTCATAAAAATGGCTCAAAATTTCCGGTTTTACTCTCGGTTTGTTCCTTGCGAGATCCGATGGGAAATATTACTGGATTCCTAGGAATTGCTCAAGATTTAACGGAACGAAAACGCAGTGCTGCCGAAATAAAAGTGGCGGAAGAACGGTTTCACTTAGCGATTCAAGCCGCACAAGATGGCTTTTGGGATTGGGATTTTATCACAAATGAGATTTATTTTTCTCCCCGTTGGAAAGAGATGATTGGCTATAATAATGATGAATTCCCGAATACTCTGTCCTCCTGGGACAAAGTTATTTTTGAAGAGGATAGAATTGCTGCCATTAAATTGATTGAAGACTATAACAAAGGTCGAGTAGATCGATTTCAGATCATTCAACGTTTTTATCATAAAAATGGTTCCATCGTCTATATTTTATCGAGAGCCATTCATCTAAAAGATGACCAAGGAAATGTGATCCGCATGGTGGGTGCTCATACAGATATTACAGAACTTCAGAAAGCACAAGAAGTATTAAAACAACAGTTAGCCGCCATTGAAGCCGCCATTGATGGTATTGGGATTTTAAAAGATGGGCATTATATTTATTTGAATAAAGCTCATGTTGAAATGTTTGGGTATAGCCATCCCCAAGAATTACTAGGACAGAATTGGGAAAGTTTGTATAAACCGGAACAAATTCGTTATTTTGAACAGCATACTTTCCCGGCTTTATTCCAACAACGCCATTGGCAAGGTCAAACGACAGCTAAACGTAGAGATGGAAGTACCTTTGTTGAAGAAGTTTCACTAACTTTAACCGATGATGATTTATTAATTTGTGTCTGTCGAGATGTGACTGAACGCTTAAAAGCGGAAGAAAAAATTAAAGCTTCACTGTTAGAAAAAGAAGTGTTATTACGAGAAATTCATCATCGCGTTAAAAATAATCTCTATGTGATTTCTAATTTATTAGATTTACAAGCGGATACCTTAGAAGAGGAGGAACAACGAAATTTATTTGCAGATAGTCAAAATCGGATTCAAACCATGGCATTAATTCACGAACAACTTTATCAATCTGATAATTTATCCCAGGTGAATTTTGCGAATTATATTCAAAATTTAGTAGAAAAATTAAGTTCTTCTTATCAACCGAAAGACTGTAAAATCAATATTAGTCTGGATTTTGAACCCCTAACTCTAAATTTAGAAACGGCGATTCCCTGTGGATTATTAATTAATGAGTTAGTGACAAATGCCTTTAAATATGCTTTCCCTGACTCAACAACTGGAGAAATTGAAATTAAACTCAAGGTGGATTCTGAACAAAAAATTTATCTAAAAATAAGTGATAATGGCATCGGTATTCCAGAAGATGTAGATTGGCAAGATAGCCCTTCTTTGGGATTAAGATTAGTTAATATTTTAGCCGATCAATTAGAGGCAACCCTTGAATTAGATTGTACCCAAGGTACAAGTTTTACGTTGATTTTTCAAGAACAAAGCTATAATTAAAAAATAATATTAGCTTAATGTTCAATTAACATTCAGAGGATTTTGATCAACAGATGACAGCCACGATTTTAATTGTTGAAGACGAGTTAATTGCCGCCGAAAGTATTGCCCGGAGTTTAAGAAAACAAGGGTATACAGTTATTGCCCGAATTAATTCAGGAGAAAAAGCGTTAGAACAGGTATCAAAAAATTGCCCGGATTTAATTTTAATGGATATCCACCTACGAGGAGAATTAGATGGCGTAGAAACCGCAAAACGTATTCGAGAACAACACCAAATTCCCATCGTTTATATTACTGCTTATTCTGATAACTCCACCATTGAACGCACCAAAGAAACCAATCCTTCGGGCTATTTAATTAAACCCTTTAAACCTCAAGATGTGATTAATGTTGTTGAACAAGTATTACAATCTAGTTGTTAGACTAGGAAAATAGTTTTACTTTTTCCAGGGAAGTTTGGTGCCCATTTCCGTTAAGGCTGAAAAGATTAAGTAGAGGGTTAGTACCGCAATTCCTAACAAAAACAATCCTAAATCTTGATTCATCATAATCCGTTTTTGTGATGGTGTAGAGACGTTGCATGCAACGTTTCTACACCGTATTATGTAACGTTTCTACACGGGGTTTAGGAAACATCTGTAGCAGAGATTTTAAAAGCTAAATCGCTGATTATCTGTTCCCTGTTCCCTGTTCCCTGTTCCCTATTATGATGAAAATTGACTTAACCGTTCTCGCAGAATTTCCGCTTGTTTTTCGGCTTCTGCTAAATTATTGCGAGTATTTTCAACTACTTCCGGTTCCGCACGGTTAACGAAATTCGGGTTATTCAAATTGCGTTGAAACCCTTGAATTTCCTTTTCAACTTTAGCCAATTTTTTCTGCAATTTGGTTTGAAAAGCGGCTACATCAACCACGCCTGCTAAAGGCATTAACACCTGAACTGTTCCTATAACTCCCGCAATAGTTTGACCTTCATTTCCGGTTAACTGTTCTGTAATGGTTAAGGTTTCGACTTTACCTAATTCTTGAATATAGGTTTGCCCTTGTTTCAAGATATCCTGTTCTTTAAGGCTTTCCGTTTGTAGAATAGCATTAACTTTCACTTTCGGTTTAATATCCGCTTCTGCTCGTAAATTTCTGACGGTACGAATTGCCCCAATAATTAACTCAAAATCTGCTTCTAATTTCGGGTCAAGAATGGTAGTAATTTCCGAAGCAGAATCTTGAGAAACGGACGAAAAACTGTTAGGAACTTGTAAGTTTAAATCAACAGGTTTGACAGGTTCTCCACTGCCAATAAATTCCGTTTTTAACTCTTGTATAATTTTACCCAGTTCTTCTCGTTGAGACGCCTTCAACAAATAACGATACACAAACCAACCGGAATATCCCATCCCAATCAATTCAAAAATATTGGGTAGTAACGGGATTTCATTAATAGCATTCAACGCCGCCACAAAACATTTAACTGTTAAAAAGGCAACGAAAAACAACCCCGTCAAAATTAACGGTTTTTGATATTGTTTAACGAAATCTCCTATCAGGTCAGGTAATTCTAATAAGGTACTCAAAACTTGACCGACAATTGAATCAGGATCTTTAACAAATTTGCCTAACCGTTGCACTTCTAAGATATTTTCTTCTACAACAACCGGATAAGCTTGTAACGCTAAACAATCTTCTTCCCCCGTTTGTGTTAAACTATGCCAAATTTCCTCGGTAATATGGGGCATAAAGGGATGGAGAAGTTTTAAAATCCCTTCTAACACATAAGCTAAAGTTTGTTGAGCAACGTGACGAGATTCGGTATTTTCTCCTTGTAAACGAAGTTTGACTAATTCAATATACCAATCACAAAAATCTCCCCAAATAAACTCATAAATGCCTTTTGCTGCTTCACCAATGCCGTAATTTTCCATCTGGTTACGGGTTTGTTTAACGGTTTGGTTAAAGCGAGATAAAATCCATTGATCACTCAGTTCTAACTGATTAATATTGGGTTCTCCTAACTGTTTCGGAGATTTCCCGTCTAAGTTCATCATCACAAACCGAGAGGCATTCCACAGTTTATTGGCAAAATTTCGAGACGCTTCAACGGAGGCAGATTCGTCAGTTTCTCGATTATATTCTAAACGAATATCTTGCCCTGCGCCAATCACTTCTTTCATTAACGTAAACCGCACAGCATCGGTTCCGTATTTATCAATCAGTAATAACGGATCAATCCCGTTTCCGGCAGATTTTGACATTTTCTTACCGTTTTCATCCCGAATTAACCCGTGAATATAAACGGTTTTAAAGGGCATTTTTCCGGTAAAATATCCCCCCATCATCGTCATTCGAGCAACCCAGAAAAAGATAATATCAAACCCCGTTGATAAGGTCGCGGTGGGATAATATTTGCTTAAATCTAAGGTTTGTTCCGGCCATCCTAACGTTGAAAACGGCCATAACCCCGACGAAAACCAAGTATCCAAAACATCAGGATCTTGTTCTAAAATTACGGTTTCTCCAAATTTTGCAATTGCTTTTTCTTGGGCTTCCGCTTCAGTTCTCGCCACAATAAACGGTGTTTCATCGGTAATTTTGCCATCAGTTTCACTAATCGCATACCAAGCGGGAATTTGATGACCCCACCACAATTGTCGAGAAATACACCAATCGTCTAATTTAACTAACCAATCTCGATAAACCTTCGTCCAACGTTCAGGAATAAAAGCCGGAGAATCATGATCATCTAAACAATTTAAAGCTTTATCCGCCAGAGGTCTAATTTTAACAAACCATTGGGTTGATAATAGCGGTTCAACCGGAACTTTACCGCGATCGCTATAGGGAACCGTATGTTTATAATCTTCAACTTTAACTAAAAATCCCAAATCTTTGAGACGTTGAACCACATTTTTTCGCGCCACAAATCGATCCTGTCCCTGGAATGGCCCTGCATTTTCATTCAGAGATCCATCCTGATTCATAATATTAATCATCGGCAGTTTATGGCGATGACCCATTTGAAAATCATTCGGATCATGGGCGGGAGTCACTTTCACACAACCCGTACCAAAACTCGGATCAACAAATTCATCCGCAATAATCGGAATTTCCCGTTTCATAATCGGTAAAGTTAGGGTTTTTCCGATTAAATCTTTGTAACGAATATCATTCGGATTAACTGCAACCGCCGTATCCCCTAACATCGTTTCCGGTCGTGTTGTTGCTACTTCCACATAACCGCTACCATCGCTTAAAGGATAGCGAAAATGCCACAAATTGCCATTAATTTCTTTATTTTCTACTTCTAAATCCGATACGGCTGATTGACTCGCAGGACACCAATTGACTAAATATTTCCCTCGATAAATTAAGCCATCTTCATATAACTGAATAAACGCTTCTAAGACCGCTTTTGATAATCCTTCATCCAGGGTAAATCGTTCCCGCGTCCAATCACAAGAAACCCCCAACCGTCGCAACTGATTAACAATGGTTCCCCCCGATTTTTCCTTCCATTCCCAAGCTTGTTCTAAAAATTTTTCTCGTCCTAAATCATAGCGGGTTTTGCCTTCAGCTTTGAGTTGTCGTTCTAAAATTGTTTGGACTGCAATACTGGCATGATCCATCCCCGGCAAATACAAAGCGTTGTCACCCTTCATGCGATGATAGCGAATCAAGGCATCAATCAGGGAGTTATTAAAGGCATGACCCATGTGCAGACTTCCCGTCACGTTAGGCGGAGGAATCATAATGCAATAGGGTTCCCCCGGTTGGTTGGGGTCAGCTTTAAACACCTGATGATCTTCCCAATACTGTTGCCATTTGGCTTCGGTACTGAAGGGTTCGTATTTTGTGGCTTGGCTTGGGGTCGTTGCAGTCATGGGTTTCGACAAGATGGACAATTTTAGACAATCCTTTCTATTTTGCCATATTTCGGCTAGAGGACTGCTCCCTGATGCTAGAAACGCTGCACCGCTTGGGTTTGAGGGATGTCAAATTTTTTTTGAAAAAGGGGTTGACATTCCGAGAAAAAGCGAGTAGATTAGTAAATTGTGAGAGGCAAGCAAACAACACACAAACGGCTGCAACTCCTCAAAATCAGTGAAAGTTTACAAAGCTTTCCTGGTGCCTATGGCTCAGTGGAACCACTCCGATCCATCTCGAACTCGGCTGTGAAACGCTGACACGGCGAAGATACTTGGCGGGTAGCCGCCTGGAAAAATAGCTCGGTGCCAGGTTAATACTCAAAAAACCCCTTCCAGTGGTAAATCGGAGGGGGTTTTTTGTATTCACAGATTTTTATTATTTTTTTATACTCGGTTAATATTCAGGTAAGCTACAATAGCCCTTGAGCACGTAATCTAGCAGCAAAAGGAGATTCACCAGCTTCAATTTCTGCCAGTTTAACATAGTCTTCTCGTCGCTTAATTTCTGCATCAAGTTCTGGTTTATGATCCCAATAATAAGCTAAAGCAGAAAGAATTTGACTCATGGTTAAATAGCGATGATTGAGGTGCAATTCTGCTGGACTCCAACTATAAGCGATTTGAGTTTCAACTAATTCAACGACTTTCATTGTAGTTCCAGCTATGGTGGGAACATTGTCTTCATTTAGCTCTATATATTTATACTCGGTTTTTGTAAGTGTCATAGTTTCTACTTTACAGAGAGTTCTAATTAATTTGTATGAATAGATTTTGATACCCTGAACTTTTGTAGAGCAGCACCTGGGAAACCCGATTATAGGTTCCACAAGCGCATCTCTACAACAATTTAGGATTCTTGATTCAACCGTAATACCGCCATAAATGCCTCTTGAGGAACATCCACAGACCCCAAAGATTTCATGCGTTTTTTACCTTTGGCTTGCTTCTGTAAAAGTTTTTTCTTCCGGCTAATATCCCCCCCATAACATTTGGCTAACACATCTTTTCTTAACGCCGGAATATGTTCACTAGCGATAACTTTAGATCCAATTGTGGCTTGAATGGGAACTTTAAATTGATGACGGGGAATCAATTCTTTGAGTTTTTCCACCATAGCCCGCCCAACATGATACGCTTTATCACGGTGAACAATCATGGCTAAAGAATCAATCGCATCTTTATTAATCATAATATCGAGTTTAACTAAAGCATTTTCTCGATATCCAATCAGATGATATTCCATACTCGCATAGCCACGAGAACGAGATTTCATCTGATCAAAAAAGTCCGTTACCACTTCCGCTAAGGGCACTTCATACACTAACGTGGTGCGTCCCTGAGCTAAATAACGCATATCTTTAAATTCACCCCGACGACCTTGGGCTAATTCCATTAAACTCCCCACATAGGTTTCCGGGGTAATCATCTCCACCCGCACATAAGGTTCTTCTATTTTTTCTCGATGGTTGGGTTCGGGTAAATGACTGGGGTTATCCACCATAATCACTTCCCCTTTTTGAGTGGTAACTTGATAAACCACCGAAGGAGACGTTACAATTAAGTCTAAATCATATTCCCGTTCTAACCGTTCCTGCACAATTTCCATGTGCAGTAATCCTAAAAATCCACATCGGAAACCAAACCCCATGGCGCTTGATGTTTCGGGTTCATAGGATAACGCCGCATCATTTAATTTGAGTTTTTCTAAGGCTTCTTTTAAGTTAGGATATTCATCGGAATCCGTTGGAAATAATCCACAAAACACCATTGGTTTTGCTTCGGTATAACCAGGAAGGGCTTCTTCAGCTTGGCTATTAGCTAAGGTAATAGTATCCCCAACCCGTGCATCTTCAACAGCTTTAATGGCGGCGGAAAAATAGCCTACTTCTCCAGCATGGAGTTCATCAACGGGGATTTGGGTTGGAGATAATACACCAATTTCATCGATTTCGTATTCTTTCCCCGATGCCATTAAGCGAACGCGATCGCCTTTTTTCACCCGTCCATCCATCACCCGAAAATAAACAATTACCCCGCGATAACTATCATAATAACTATCAAAAATTAACGCTCGCAATTTCTGATCAACCGTATCTTGGGGAGGCGGAACTAAATGGACAATGGATTCTAAAATTTCATGAATTCCTACTCCTTCTTTAGCCGAAGCTAACACCGCCCCCGAACAATCTAAACCAATAATTTCTTCAATTTCACTTTTAATCCGATCTGGTTCGGCTCCGGGTAAATCAATTTTATTTAAAACCGGGATAATTTCTAAGTTATTTTCTAACGCCAGATAAACATTTGCTAAGGTTTGGGCTTCTACCCCTTGGGACGCATCAACGACTAATAACGCCCCTTCACAAGCGGCTAAAGACCGAGACACTTCATAGGAAAAGTCAACGTGCCCGGGAGTGTCGATTAAATTTAACACATATTCTTCACCGTCGTCGGCTTTGTAGTTCATCCGGGCGGCTTGCAATTTTATCGTAATTCCCCGTTCTCGCTCTAAGTCCATGGAGTCGAGAAATTGTTCCTTCATTTCCCGCTTTTGAACCGCACCCGTCGCTTCCAACAGTCGATCTGCTAGGGTAGACTTGCCATGATCAATATGAGCAATAATAGAAAAGTTACGAATTCGAGAAACTGGAACGTTAGTCATAGGGTGATATTCACAAGCATAATAGGGAGACTCCCGTTAAAGTAACGAGGGTCTGCTTCAAGTATTTTAACAAAAGAAACCCAGGGACACACCGATTTTTTTAAGGAAACAGAGGGGATTAGGGCTGTTTTTCTAATTCCGACTTCATCCGTTCTAGGGTATGGTGCATCTGTTCAAACATTTGGTCGGGGGTAATCCCAAACTGGCCAAGTTGGGTGCGTAACTGTTCAACGGTCATCTGGGCCATAAAATCTTCGGACAGTTCAAACCGCTTCATAAAAATGCGGTAACGATCCATAATCCCTTCCATCTGCTCAATATAGAGTTTTTTGCCTTCGCGATCAAACTTGCCATAGTCACTTCCAAGCTTGATCATGGATTGATAATCTTCAAATAGCTGTTTAGCTTCTTGTTGAACGATGTCTGAATCAAAGAATCCCATAGTTTCTCGAATTTTTTTAGGTATAGGGTTTGAGTTTAAGAGATTGGATAGATTTTTTCATATTTTAACCCCTGGGGAGCGGGTTACTCACACTGTTACAAGTCGCAATTTCCGTACTTCCGATTAAATAGGGAACAGGGAACGGGGAACAGGGAACAGTGGGAGCGGGGGAAGAAAATAATGGGTTTGTTACTGGGTACTGTATGATGGACTGATAGCTCCTTATTTTTCCAGTTGATTGTGGATATGTTCTAAATATAATTTAGCGACTCGATCAATGGGATTTAGGGTTAAACAGGTTTCAAATGCCTTAATAGCTTCCTGATGCTTTTGGAGAGTATGCAGAGAAACCGCTTCTTCAAATATAACTTTAGTGGCTAATTTCCCCTCCTTAATTATAGGTGAATCAGCATCAAACACTTCAAAAACAGACACCTTTTCCGATTTGCCTTTAACATTAATCCGACCCATTAACCGAATCGCATAAAGGCTAGGATTGTGTAAGGCGTTTAAGGTATGTTCAGAAATTAATAAAGGAACACCAAAATATTTAGTTACGCCTTCAATCCGAGAGGCTAAATTCACAGCATCACTAATCACCGTACTGTCCATCCGATTTTCTCCCCCTACCGTTCCTAACATCAGAATTCCGGTATTAATTCCAATCCCAATCGAAACTTTAGGGCGGTGAGGTTGTCCTCTTTTAGAATTATATTCCTCCAGTGCCTTTAACATAGTAATTCCCGCTTGAATAGCATCATCTGCACCGCCATTAAATAAAGCCATAATCGCATCCCCAATATATTTATCAATAAACCCTTGATGTTGAGTAATCGCAGGTTCCATCCGAGAAAGATAGGAATTAATAAATTGAAAATTATCTTCTGGGGTCATCTTTTCGCTGATGCTGGTAAAGTCCCGAATATCAGAAAACAAAATCGACATTTCATGTTGTACACCTTCCCCTAACTTCACTTCTGCAATACTGTTATAACCCAGGAGCGATAAAAATTCTTGAGGGACAAAACGAGTGGCTGCTTCTGTTAATTCTAATTGCGTTTGCATGGCAATTTCTAAATTACTATTAACTTCAAATAGTTCTTCAATAAACTGTTGACGTTCAACTTCGGCTTTTTTTCGTTGGGTAATATCAGCAATAAATCCTTGATAATAAAGTAAATTACCTTCACCATCAAAAACAGGTTTAGCACTGGCAGAAATCCAAATTTTATGATGATCAGCCCGATAAATTTGAAATTCAAAATTAGAAATTGTTTCCTGTTGCTGCATTAAATTAATAAATTCGATATAACGTTCCGGCTCTACATATAACGGATAATCAGAATCCTTTAAAATCTCCATCAAAGCGTGGGGAGAGTCATACCCATAAATCCGAGCCATGGCTGGATTGACATTAATATAAGAATGTTGAGGACTATATTGAAAAATCCCTTCTAACGCATTTTCATAAATACTTCGATAGTTTTCCTCAGCAATTCGCAAAGCTTCTTCCGCTTGACGACGTTCTGTAATATCAATTCCTACCGTAACAATAGCACCGCCTTGTTGATATTTTTGTACTACAATTAAGTAATAATGTCGTTGATCATTATAGATAATTGGCAAAATTTGAGACGCTGACTGTTCTGGACTAGCGAGAAACTGGCGGAGGAATTTAACATAGTCTGAACTATTTTGAAAAAATCCGATTTCTCGACCAATAATTTCTTCGGGTTGCAAGCTTAAACGATCCGCTAAATCCCGATTTACCCCCAAATAAATTCCTTCAGAACTCATCCAAGAAATTGAACCGGGTACAGCATTTAATACCGCTTCTAACTGTTCCTTAGCCGCCGATAAAGCTTCTTTTGCCTGTTGCAAATCGGCATTTTTAGCTTCTAATTTAGCAAAGGATTCTTGCAGTTGATAAGTCATCGTATTAAACGAACTCGCTAAAATTTCTAGTTCTGTAATCCCTTTGGCTTTAATATGTTGATCTAATTCCCCTTGAGCAATAGCTTTCGAGGCGCTACTTAATTTTAAAATCGGTTCTGAAATCCAACGAGAGGTGATCATTCCAGCTAAAATAGCGATCGCTAATGCGACTAAACATAACAAAATTGTCAAGCGATTATTAGCATTAATTTCATCCATAAAATCGCTTTCTGGAATCACAACCACAATTAACCAATCTAATCCCCGACCATCTTTAAAGGGTAAAACTTGAACAAATTGTCGTTCCCCTTGAAGGGTAAATTCGGTTTGTAAAGATTGTTCTAGGGTGGCAAAACTCCCATATTGATGTAGCAGTTGTCGGGTTGCGCCTCGAATTAAAGGATTTTGACTGTCTATAGCGGGGAGGAGTTTCGCCTGTTTTCCTTCCCCGACGCTGAGGGGTTCATTGGTAGAACTCGATAATAACTGACCAGTGCGATCACTAACAAATGCAATTCCCGATTTTCCTATCGGTAAACTGGATAGGAATTTACGGAAATCATCAGGAAGTAGCACATCCGTCGCACAAACCCCTAGAAGATCTCCAGTCGTCGGATCATAAATCGGTTGACTGGCGGTAACCGTGGGTAATCCTGTTGAGAAGGCTAAATAGATATCAGTCCAGACGGGACTTCCTGTTTGTTGAGCTTTTTGATACCAAGGGCGTTGGCGGGGGTCATAAATCGTGCCACTATCGCGCTTTAAGGTCGTTGGTCGTCCTTCAGTATCAATATTGTAGAGGTATAAATGCTGTCCCGTCCAGGGGTTTGCTGTCCACAAACCAATAGAATTATCATCCAAAATTCGCACCGCCCCTAAAAATTCTCCTTGAGAAGTACCACAATAAATCCCATAGAGGAAGGGAGATATTTTTAATTGATCTAATAGGGGGAAGACAGTTTCGACGTTAGCAACATTCAATTCTCCTCGTAGAAATGCTCGACTATTGAGTTGATTTAATCGATAGGGGTTCTCAAAATAGCTTTTGAGTTCCTGTTGAATTCGGGCACTGAGTTCGCTCCGCAGTTGAGACGCTAGGGTATTGACTGCTTTTTGAGCATTTCTAAAAGAAAGATACCCAACTAATCCAACCGCCGCAACAATTTGAACGACAAAGGTAACGACTAGAGTTGTTCGCAAACGCACTTTAGGTAATTTTTGGGGAACAGTACGGGGTGCTGACACAGTAAATCTCATGATTCTGATCGGTTAGAGCAGTGGATGGAAGATGATGACTTTATTCTGAATCCTGGGTCTTTCCACAGGCATTTTTGGTATAGCACCCCCAAACTGAAGGCATCATAACTCATAATAAACCGTCTGCAAGAGAGCCAGTGTTTATAAAATCACGCTTCCTCTCCCCATCTGTCCCAGAGGCAATTTTTCTATAGAGTTGTAGCAGTTCCTTCGGGACAATTCTGCGGTTGTTGGAGTAGTTCAGAAATAGCAGTGATCAACTCATTCGGTTCGATGGGTTTCGGGAGATGACATTGAAATCCTGCGGTTAAGCTTTTTTGTTGATCGATTTCTGTGGCGTAAGCAGTTAAAGCAATAGCGGGAATTTTTCCCCCTTGTTCAATAGGCAAACTTCTGATTTTACGAATTAACATATAGCCATCAATTACAGGCATTCCAATATCAAAAAGACAGAGATCGGGCTGAAACTGAGATAATAGTTGTAAAGCTTTTAGTGCCGAAGCTACGGCTTCTACCTTTGCCCCTTGTTGTTGTAAAATAAAGACTAAGAGATCCCGTGTATCCGCTTCATCATCTACCACTAAAATTCGGGTTCCTTGCAAAACAGAATTCAAAGGCAAAATCTCATCGGTGTTATCATTATCTTGAAGAAAATCGGGTTGAGGATTTAGTTGTTGTTTTTGAGGGATATAAGCCAGGGGAAGTCTAACGGTAAAGGTTGATCCTTGATTTTCACCCGGACTTTCTGCCACAATTGTACCGCCATGTAATTCTACCACATGACGAACAATAGCTAATCCTAATCCTAATCCCCCATATTGACGATTAATGGCGCCATCAGCTTGACGAAAATAATCAAAAATATAAGGAAGAAAATCCGATGTAATCCCTTTTCCGGTATCCATGACTTGAATTTGAGCATAGGGATCGGGAGTCTGAACTAAACTTAATTCGATTTTAATTTCACCCTTTGTCGGGGTAAATTTTACGGCATTGGAGAGGAGATTCCACATCATTTGCTGTAATCGTCCTGAATCTCCTAACACTAGAAATGGGGGAGAAATTTTTAGCTGATTTTGTAAAGATTGGGGTAAGTTCAAATGCTGAAAAATTGGGCTAGAATTTAGGTTAATATTAGAATTTTCTGGAATAAGAAAGGTTAAATTAATGGATTTACCTTGAGCAGCAAGCCGTACCGTTTCTAGGGAAGATTCAATAATGGTCACTAAGTTAACGGGAGAAATCGTTAAATGCAGTTTACCTTGTAAAATCCGAGAAATATCTAATAAATCTTCAACTAATTGAACTT
The DNA here is from genome assembly GCF_014697575.1 of Planktothrix sp. FACHB-1365. Lineage (GTDB taxonomy): Bacteria > Cyanobacteriota > Cyanobacteriia > Cyanobacteriales > Microcoleaceae > Planktothrix. The sequence continues at coordinate 62,240 of NZ_JACJSC010000007.1, forward strand.
CTAATTTTGTATTTCGTTCAATAATTTCTAAAGCTTTTTGACGAGTTTCTTCATCATATTTACGAGTTCTGAGGAGTTTAGCCCAACCTAAAATGGGGTTTAATGGGGTTCTTAATTCATGGGAAAGAATGGCTAAAAATTCATCTTTAATTCGGTTTGCTCGTTCTGTTTCTTGATAGAGACGAGCATTATCAATGGTAGAAGCAGCACGACGAGCTACATCTTCTGCTAAGGCTAAATCCGAGGAATCATAATAACGACCGGACTCGGACATCGCAAAGGAGAGGGAACCCAAAATTTTACCTCGACATCTTAAGGGAACAATGATTAATGAATCTATTTTTAAATCTTCTAATAATTGTAAATGTTGATGATCTTGAGCAATTTCCCACAGCAAAGAGGGCGGAATTTGGGGATAAAATAAGGATTTTCCTAAACGAATTTGTTCAACCCAGGGATTTTGCAATGCCGCATTAGGAGGATATTTTTGTCGCATTTCACACAGTAAGGCTTGTTTTTGAGGAGGGTAACAAACAATAGCCAAATCCTGCATAATACCCTCTTCTTTAAGAAGATCAACAATACACCAATCTCCTAGTAAGGGAACAGCAAGATACCCTAACTGGATTAATGTTGCTTCATAGTCCAGAGAAGAGGATAAAATTTGGCTGGCTTCGACTAAAAATTGTTGAGATGCTTCTACTTTTTTTCGTTCACTAATATCTTCAATAATTCCAACTGCATATTTAGGTATTCCTGTAAACTCATCCCAAACAACCGATGACGTTAAATTCACCCAAGTAATAGAATTGTCTTTGCAAAAATAACGCTTTTCTAAAGAATAACGGGGGATTTCTCTGGCTAAAACTTGCCGCGCTAACTCCCAATCTTGTTCTAAATCATCGGGATGAGTAATCTCTTGAAAATTCATTTGACTTAACTCTTGATGGCTATATCCGGTGATTTTACAGAGTGCAGGATTGACTTCAATAAACTGACCGTCTAAAGCCACTTGGGCAATACCCACCGCCGCTTGATTAAAGGTAGCCCGAAAGCGTTGTTCACTTTCTTGAATGGCTTCTTCCATTTGTTTACGTTCTGTAATATCAAAAGAAACCCCGATAAACCGTATCGGTTTACCTTGGGAATTAAAATAAACTTTACCTTGACTTCGTAGCCAATGAATCTTATAATCAGGCTTAATAATCCGATATTCTATCCGATAAAGATCTTGAGAAGTTATGGCATTTCTAAACGCTTGTAAAACAGAGTCTTGATCATCGGGGTAAATTAAGTTGATAAAATCTTCAAAAGTTCCCTGTTGAAAACCCCAAATCTCTTGAGCATTTTCAGAACAAACAACTTTTCGGGTGGTCAGATCTGAATCCCAGACCATCATTTTAGCCGCCGTTAATGCTAAGGAGAGACGATCCTGAGTTTCTTGTAAAATTTGTTGAGTTTGTTTGCGATCGCTAATTTCTTGTAAATAAACCGCTAACCCCTCCCCCGAAGGATAAGCATGGGCAATAAACCATCGTCCTGAACCTTCTTTTACCTCTCCTTCAACCGTAACCGGGATTTTATTCGCAACAGCTTGATGATATTGTTGATAAAATATAGAATCTACGGTATGGGGAAATTTATCCCAAATACATTTTCCTAATAATTCTATTCGAGAAAATCCAGAGATTTCTTCAAACTTTTGATTAATATAAGTAAATCGCCACTTCTGATCGACCGCAAAAAAAGAGTCTGTAATACTTTCTAAAATTTCCCCCACTCGTTGATGGGCCGAGTATAATTCTTTTTCAGTTTTTTTAGGTTCAGTTATATTAACAGCAACCCCCGTAATCCCAATAATCTTGTCAATGGATTCTCGAATTGGTTCAATAATAAAGTCATAATAATTAAGCTTGTCATCACATAATAAACTCAGAGCAATCCCCTGTATTATAAAAATAGTAATACGAATTAAATCAGACAAAGTGACTCCCCATTGTTGAAGGGGGTACATGAAAAAATATTGACTGAGTACCGCCGATAACCCAGTTGCTAAAAGTCCTGACCTTAACCCTCCATAGGAAGCACTCAGAACAATAGCTCCAAAAAAAAGCAGGAAGGGCGTTGTTTTCATCCCCAGCCACTGATCAAGACCCAACATCAAGGCTAAAGCCAATCCCACATTAACGATAGCCACTATGTAGGGCAAAAAGCAACGGTCAACTCGGTTAGACATACAACACAGGTGAACTCAAGGGCATGAGAACTATACCTAACCTAAGATAGACACCCAGAAATAACTATTCTTCCCAAGGTAGATTTTTGCTGTGAACAGGGAACTTAGAAGGTTTGTTTTTATAGCGAGTCAGGGGGGTGAGTAGAGGAGGATTCTTCCAGCTTTTCTTTTTCTTTCCCCTACACCCCCCAGCCTTGTCCTCGTAGTTATTACTGTTGAGTGTTAGGCTGCGTTTCAGGTTGTTCTGAATTGTTATTATTGATCACAGGTTGAGCATTGTTATCTTCGGTTTGAGATTGAGCTTCTTGTCCCTCTTGAGCCGGGACAACCGCCACATTAATCACCACTTGTCGCACCCCTTTAATTTCCTTGGCTAAGGGATCAATGCGTTCATATTGGGGTTGAGTTGGAACTGTTCCAGCCACCGTTACCACTCCATCTTTAGCTTCAACCGTGAGTTGACTGGCGGGTAAATTCGCTTCCAATTTCGAGCGAACTTCACTTTGTAAATCACTATCGGCTCGAATGGCATCACCCCCGGTGACATTATTGCGTTGTTCACGAGCGCGAATATCTGCATTAAGCTGACGTCTTCGCAGTTCACTTTGGGCATCTTCCTGAATTTCTTGGGCTTGTTCGGGTTTGGGAGCTTCTGTTGTTTGGTTCGGCCCATCGGGGGCACCTGTGCTGGTTTTGGCAACATCATTACAGGCGACCGCACCGAGTAATAAGAAACTACCTATGAGTAAAGAAGTTAATTTTTTCATGATTGAAACTCCGAAGTAAATCTATAAAAATTGTGTTGAACTGAGAAACAAATGGGAGTTGAGGAATTAGGAACGAAGCCTTAAATTGTTGTCGTTCCTAATTCTTGAATTAAGGATTGTTACCAGGTGGAATTCGTGCGATCGCGTTCAACGGATTTAGAAGCCGGACGAGGAGTATACGGATTAGGGTTGGTATAAGCACTAACATCAACATCAGCAGCATTATAAATTTCCCATTCATGAATGCCATGACGTTTGAAAATAGGTTCGGCTCGGCGCACTTCTTCTTCAAAGCCATCGACCATAATCACATAATCTCCTCGGTTGAGGCGATCGTTATAAACGTGAGCGCGATTTTCAGGGACACCTAAACCGACTAATCCTCCGGTCGCGCCTCCCGCAACTGCACCGATGGCTCCACCGGATAAGGCGGTTGCGAGGGCTGTGGCTGCGGCTCCCCCAGCAATCACAGGGCCAACACCAGGGATGGCTAAGGTTCCCAGACCGACGAGTAAACCACCTAAACCGCCGAGGGCTGCTCCCGTTGCTGCTCCGGCTTTTGCCCCTTCGTCGGCTTTATTCCCGTGAGTTCGAGGATCGAGATCAACGCCTAAATTTTGTTGACCTGCACTGGTGAGGGGATGATGACTGTCAATATCTTTAACAATGAGGGAAACACGTCCCATCGGAAAACCCGAATCTCTTAAATCAGTCAGAGCCATTTCGGCATCATGACGATGATGGAAGACGCCAATTGCTCGTTTATAGGGATGGTGGCTTTTCTCGGTGATGGGTGTTGTTGTGGATGTTGTTACAGGTGTCGCCGGATAAGCCGATGGGCCAGAAACAGGTGCAACTTTAGCAATATCGTGGCGACTGTGTTCTAAAGGTTTTGAGCTTTCCAAGGGTGCGGACATTTCCACAGGTCGGCTGTGTTCAACGGGAGTTGTTGAGGAAATCACCGTTGGATCATAAATCTGCCACTGTTCAATTTTGTGACGGCGTAAAATTGGCTCCGCCTGATGCACTTCCTCTTCTGTGCCACTGACAATCACAATATAGTCACCCCGATCCAAGCGATCATTATAGACTCTGGCCCGTTCAACGGGGATACCATATCTCACCGCATCAAAGCGATCGCGAATGTCAACATCTGTAAAAGTGTTTCGTCTGGGGTGATTCAACACTAGAGTAATATGGCTTAAGGGAAAACCTGCATTTCTTAAGTCCGTAATGGCGTGTTCGGTATCACGAGGGTTAGAGAAAACACCGATGGCGTGTTTATTCCGGCTTACAGCAACGGAATGTTCATGATCATGATGAGGAGTTATATCTTGGTTGAGGTGAGCCGGGGTGGCGGAAGCCATACCGGGAGCATCATAAACCTTATATTCTTCAATGTGATGGCGATTTAAGATTTGATGAGCATGAGCAATATCGGCTTCATTGCCATCGATAATTACCAGATATTCACCCCGACCGATGCGATCGTTATAGATTTTGGCATCTTCTTCAGGAATTCCTAAGCCAATCAGTGCGCCTAATAAGCCCCCGGTGGCTACCCCAATCGCTGTTCCCGCTAAGGTTGTAGCGATCGCTGTTGCAGCGGCTCCCGCTAACATAACGGGGCCAATTCCAGGGATGGCGAGAGTGCCTAAACCCACTAATAATCCGGTTAGTCCGCCTAAAACGCCCCCGGTGGTGATTCCAACTGCCGCGCCTTCTTCGGCTTTATTATCAACGTGTTGGGCTGCACGACTTTCAGAAACGGAATCCTGAACATCGGCGCCTGCAATTTCTGACTCCCGAATGTTATCTCTGGTAATCACAGAAACCCGATCCATAGGAAAACCGGAATCTCTGAGGGCATAAAGGGCTTGTTCGGCGGCGTGACGGTTAGAAAACACACCGACAGCACGTCGGTTGTGAGTTGTAACAGGATTAGAATGACTAATTGCCATAATGTTCTTCCTTGAAAATATTTTAATTATTTATGTTGGTTTGTTTTCCCAGATCGGTTTAAGGTTTTGAGTTTTATGGCTAAAATCAAACGACAAATTCTGTCGCACCGATCCAGACTACTAACTTGCTTTTAAGTGTTCTCATCCCCTCATAAAAGGATCTGAGTTTTACAGGTTTTCACTCATGAGTTTTAACTCCAATACCTACTAGCTTAACGAGATGAGGGATCTTCGTCCTCTGCCTTTTGAAGCAACTTTTTAGCTATTAAGGAATGGGGTTTTACACTTAGGGGAATTTAGGGATGAGTATAGGGAATAGAATTTTATCTCTCTAATCAATCTAATCTTTAGACTCTGGATAGAAGTCGATTCGGAGAAAGGGTTATAAACTTAGCTGAAGTTTAATCTTGTGGATTATGCCTGCTAAAACCGATTCTTTTTCTTCATCCCATCGACGCAAGGAAATTCTTCGAGTTGTTCTAGCAATTTCGCTAATTATTGTTGGGATCACTCATTTTATTCGTCCTGAACAATATGCTCGAATTGTTCCCCCTGAATTACCCTATCCGGTCGGGTTAGTTTATATCAGTGGTATCTTTGAAATTCTCGGCGGAATTGGATTATTAATTCCGGTCATTAGTGTAGCTGCGGCTTGGGGAATCATTGCCTTATTTATTGCCGTTTTTCCCGCTAATATTAATCAAGCAATTCACAGTATCCCCATTGAAGGAATCCCCCATGATCCTCTATTATATTGGGTGAGATTACCGTTCCAAGCGGTTTTGATTGCTTGGGCTTGGTGGTATACCCGCCATCCCGAAGAACAACCTGGAACCCCCGATGTTATGGCTAAAATAGAATCTCAACTGAATCATTAGAGGGAACAGGGAACAGGGAACAGGGAACAGGGAACAGGGAACAGGGTTTTAGGATTTAGAATTATAAAACACTTTAATGCGTAGTGCTATAATGGCTGAATGAAGACTCAAAATTTAACTCACGTTCCTGAATTAGGATTAGTTTGTATTACGGCTTCTCAAGAAGTAAGATTTCGAGCGTTAACCCGAAAACGATTATTACAATTAACTCTTCCAGAACAAGAGCAAACGTTGAGAACGCTTTATACCGAAAATCTTAAGCGTTTAAATAAGGCTGTTGAGTTTTGTACCAGTGAAAATATCCATTTATATCGATTAAGTTCCGCTTTATCTAAGATCTCGGTTTGAAGACTCCCGTTACACCCTTTGGGTGTAACGGTGAATAAAGATGAAAAACCGAGCAACATACCCAGCGTAGCACGATATTTTAAAAACGCTTGACACCCAACTAGAAACTTGTGTTAGATTAGGTTTAGGTCGATACAGGTGACATAAATGCTGGTTCTTGAATTTAAAGTTAGAGCGAAAGAACAACAATATAAAGCGATAGATGAAGCGATTCGTACCGCTCAATTCATCCAGAACAAATGTCTAAGATATTGGATGGATAACAAAGGGGTAGGACGCTACGACTTGAATAAGTATTGTCGCGTTTTAGCTCATGATTTTAAATTCGCAAATGAACTAAACTCTCAAGCGAGACAATCGAGTGCTGAGAGAGCATGGTCAGCTATCGCCCGATTTTACGATAACTGTAAACGGAAAATTGCGGGTAAAAAAGGCTATCCCCGTTTCAAGAAAAATTGCCGTTCGGTTGAATACAAACAAACCGGATGGCAATTAAATTTAGAAAGTCGTAAAGCCATTACCTTTACTGACAAGAAAGGAATTGGACGATTACGGTTAGTAGGAAGCTACGATTTGCATTTCTATCAACCCGAACAAATTAAACGAGTTCGATTAGTTAGACGTGCAGACGGGTATTATTGCCAGTTTATCCTTTCAGTTGACGTTCAAATCAAGACTGAACCGACGAATAAAACAATCGGTTTAGACATAGGGTTATCTGCTTTTTGCACCGATGATCAAGGCAATAAAATAGATAACCCTAAATTCCTGAGAACGGGAGAGAAGAAAATTAAGCGGTTACAAAGACAATTTTCTCGTAAACAGAAAGGGTCTAGTAACCGCAAAAAAGCGAGACAAAAATTAGCTAAGGCTCATCTAAAAATCAGTCGGCAACGAAAAGAGTTCTGCAAACGAGTTGCATACTCCGTGATCCACTCTAACGATGTGGTAGCCTACGAAGATTTAAGGATAAAAAACTTGGTTAAAAATCATTGTCTCGCCAAATCAATTAATGATGCAGCTTGGTATCAATTCCGAGTTTGGCTGGAATATTTTGGAAGGAAGTATGGAAAAGTTACCATTGCTGTTCCTCCTCGAAATACGTCTCAAGATTGTTCAAACTGTGGAAAAACCGTTAAAAAATCCCTATCTACCAGAACCCATGTTTGTAGTTGTGGGTGTCAGTTAGACAGGGATGAAAACGCAGCGAGAAACATTTTAAGAATTGGATTAAGTACGGCAGGACATACCGGAACTTTCGGTTTAGAACCGATTAACGCTTTGGGAGAATTGACCTCTACCTTGAGGGGAGCAATCCTTTTAGGGCAAGTCGATTCGTTGAACAAAGAATCTCCCGTCACATCGCTTTGCGATTGACGGTGAGAGTGTCAATTCCCTTTGCAGATGAACCCATTGGGAATGGGATTTTAATAGAATTAGCTGAGGAAATGGAGTTAATTGGAAAACAAGCACACTTGTTAGGAATTCGTTTGGTTTTACATCCCGATCAGTTTGTTGTTTTAAGTTCAGATCGTCCAAAAGTGATTGAAAATAGTATTAAAATATTGAAAACCCATGCTTTGATTTTAGATTTATTAGGATTGCCGCGATCGCCTTGGTCACTGATGAATATTCATGGGGGAAAAGGCGATCGCAGTGAACGATTAATTCAAGTTATTCAAGATTTACCCGATGAAATTCGACTGCGTTTAACCTTAGAAAATGATGAATATGCCTATAGTTCTGAAGAGATTTTAGAAGTGTGCCACGCTGCTCAAATTCCAATGGTGTTTGATGCTCATCATCATGTGATTCATGAACAGTTGGACAGTTATGATCATCCCAGTGTTGCCTTCATGTTAGCAGAAGCTCAAAAAACGTGGACAATTCCTGAATGGCAATTGGTTCATATTTCTAATGGAGATCAATCTTTTGCTGATCCGAAACATAGCGATTATATTAGTTTAATGCCCGATTGTTATCAAACCGTTCCTTGGATTGAAGTAGAAGCGAAACAAAAAGAATTAGCGATCGCGCAACTCCGCACAAATTGGCTGGATTCCAGAAGTAATAAGATGCTAAAATAGGTAACGGTCAGAGAGTTACTACTACCGCATATAAAAGGGCTGTATTGCCCTTTGAATTTGGCATGGGCTGATGGGGTGGGGTAAAAAATAATAGGAAAGAAATTAATATCTTGAGTAAAATTAGAATGAATTGATCGTGGAACTTAGACAAAAATAACTTTAAACCCTTACAGGAAGAATATTTCAGCTAAATTAACAAAAACCAGGAGAATCTAATGGGCAAGCACAAAGAGAAAAAACAAACCGAAATTCATCCAGTTGAACCTCTCAATAGCACTAAACCAAAGCTATCGGGAAAAGAATACACTCATGAATTACGCAAACTCCAAACCGAGCTTTGTTTGCTTCAGAATTGGATCAAATATACAGGGGAAAAAATCATTGTCGTTTTTGAAGGTCGCGATGCGGCGGGTAAAGGTGGAACAATTCGCGCTCTGACTGAACGGGTGAGTCCACGAGTCTTCCGTACTGTAGCCTTACCTGCTCCCACTGAACGAGAAAAAACTCAGATGTATATCCAACGCTACCTCACCCATTTTCCGGCTGCGGGGGAAGTCATTATTTTTGACCGGAGTTGGTATAACCGAACGGGTGTGGAATATGTCATGGGTTTTTGTACCAAAGAGCAACATCGGGATTTTCTCAAAGTTTGTCCAACATTTGAGCAATACATTGTCGATAGTGGGATTAAGCTGGTTAAATATTGGCTGGAAGTCAGCAACGAAGAACAAAAACGGCGATTTGAAGCTCGGATTAATGACCCCCTGCGTCAATGGAAGTTATCCGCTATGGATTTACCCTCCCGTGAACGCTGGTATGAATATTCCAAAGCCAGGGACATGATGCTAGATGCCACCGATACCCCTTGGGCTCCCTGGTATATTATTCATTCTGATGATAAGAAACGAGCGCGTCTTAACTGTCTGTCTCATTTTCTAAACTTATTTCCCTACGAACCCGTTCCCCATGAAAAGGTTAAGCTTCCTGAGCGCTCTATGAAACACAGCTACGATGATGAGGCTTCGATGAGCAATCGACGCTGGATTACGGAGCAGTATTAAAAGTTTTGCTCTGTTTTTTAACTGATCTCCGAATTGGTATCAATGTTATCAGTTAGACAATACCAGATAATGACACAGTGGAAACACAACAAAAAAATTAGTGATCGCTCAATGGCAAAAAATTAGTTTTATTGAAATTAGTTGTCATACAAAAAACGTCTTTTTACGATTGGTGTCAGTTTAGAATAGATGAATTTGTTAATCATAATCCTAACTTTAGGAAGATGAAGCTTGAAATTGAAACCTTTAAAGTAATCAAAAATAAGACGTTTAATGTTGTCAAAGTTGAATCAGATAGAATTTCAAGTTTTTTCAACCTAAAAATGGATCAAAAATATGAGTCTATTATCAGTTGATGAACTTAAAAGTTTAGTTGATCAATCAAAAAGTTCCTGCGTTTCCCTCTATATGCCGACTTATCGAGCCGGAACCGAAGTTCAACAAAATCCAACTCGGTTTAAAAATCTCATTAAGCAAGCTGAAACCTTACTACAGGAAAAATATGATCTTGATACAACAGAAGCCAGAGCATTTTTAAAACCTGCAATGGATTTGGATATTGATGATTTTTGGCAATCTCAAGATCAGGGATTAGCAGTTTTTATCACTCAGGATTTCTTAAAATATTACTGCTTACCCTTAAAATTTAATGAATTTATTAGTGTGAGTGATCGCTTCCATCTTAAACCCTTAATGCCTTTATTAACAGGGGATGGAACCTTCTATTTATTAGGGTTAAGTCAACAAAAAATTCGTTTCTTTGAAGGGAGTCGTTATGATATTCATGAAATTGAATTAGAAGATGTGCCAACAAATATGGATGACGCACTTCTTTATGATGAAACCGCTAAAGCAGGTCAATTCCGCATTAGTACCTCTAAAGGAGGAACCAGTAATCCCCTTCCTGAAGCTGGAAGTTATCATGGTCAAGGTAGTCCAGATCGAGATAAACCTCAAGAGAGAATTTTACAATTTTTTCATCTGGTTGATCAAGGATTACATAAATATTTAAACGGCAAAACTGCACCTTTAATTATTGCTGGAGTTGAATATTTATTTCCCCTTTATAAAGAAGCTAATACCTATCCCCATTTAGTGGAAGATATTCTTCCCATTGATAATTTAGGTGTAGTCAAACCTGCCGAATTTCATCAAAAAGCTTTACCCTTGGTTGAACCTTATTATACCCAAGAACAACAACAAGCGGTTGAATATTATCACAATTTAATGGGAACCGGAAAAACCTCAACGGATTTGCAAGAAACTATATCCGCAGCTTATTACGGACGAATTGAACGATTATTTGTAGCGGTCGGTGTGCAAGAATGGGGCAATTTTGATCCGCAAGCCAATCAGTTACAAATTCATCCAGAAGCTGAACCTGGGGATGATGATTTGTTAAATTTGGCGGCTGTTCAAACCTTATTAAATGGTGGAATTGTTTATGCAGTTCCCCCAGATTCTGTTCCCGATGAAGCGAGATTAGTCGCAGTATTTCGCTATTAATTTTAAATGAATTTAGTCCCCTGTAGAGACGCGCCATGGCGCGTCTCTACTAGCCATGCAACGTCTCTACAGGGGATTTAGACGATTATCTGTAGTATCAATTTTAGGATTTCATATAACGTTCCGTTCCCTTCCCTTTTTAGGGGAGGGGATAGATTTAAGATGTTTAAATTTTGATGGGTTTGTTAAGTTCTCCCTAAAGGCTGATGACTTCCCTTATGATTAATTTTAGACTAAAATCACAAAATCTTGTTCTTCTATTAAAAGAATAAATTAAACCCTTATTTAATTAAACAAATGCCACACAATAAACTGTCTAACGATCCCTTATGGTTTAAAGATGCCATTATTTATGAAGTTCCAGTTCGGGCATTTGCCGATAGTAACGAAGATGGAATTGGAGACTTTATTGGATTAACCGAAAAATTAGATTATTTACAGGATTTAGGGGTGACAGCATTATGGATTCTTCCCTTTTTTCCCTCGCCCTTACGAGATGATGGTTATGATATTGCCGACTATATGAATATTAATTCAATATATGGGAATTTAGAAGATTTTAAAACCTTTTTAGATGCGGCTCATGAGCGGGGAATTCGAGTCATTGTTGAATTAGTGATTAATCATACTTCTGATCAACATCCTTGGTTTCAACGAGCCAGACGAGCCCCCAAAGGCAGTAAAGAACGGGATTTTTATGTTTGGAGTGATAGCCCGGATCAATATTCTGAAGTCAGAATTATTTTTAAAGATTTTGAAACTTCAAATTGGGCTTGGGATAGTGTAGTAAAAGCTTATTATTGGCATCGGTTTTATTCCCATCAACCAGACTTAAATTATGATAATCCTGAAGTGATTAAAGCAGTTTTAGAAGTGTTGGATTTTTGGATGGGAATGGGCGTTGATGGAATGCGACTGGATGCCATTCCCTATATTTTTGAACGAGAAGGAACCAACTGTGAAAACTTACCCGAAACCCATCAATTATTAAAACAATTACGAACTTATTTAGATGCTAATTATAGTAACCGAATTTTCTTAGCTGAAGCCAATCAATGGCCGGAAGATGCTGCCGCTTATTATGGGGAAGGCAATGAATGTCACTTGAATTTTCATTTTCCCTTAATGCCTCGATTATTTATGGCATTACGGATGGAAGATTCTTTCCCCATTATTGATATTTTAAATCAAACTCCTGCCATTCCTGATAACTGTCAATGGGCACTATTTCTCAGAAATCATGATGAATTAACCTTAGAAATGGTGACAGATGAAGATCGAGATTATATGTATAAAGTTTATGCCCAAGATCCGCAAGCTCGAATTAATTTAGGAATTCGCCGTCGCCTTGCACCCTTACTCGGAAATGATCGTCGCCAAATTGAATTAATGAATAGTTTATTACTGTCATTACCCGGAACTCCGGTGTTATATTATGGGGATGAAATTGGTATGGGAGATAATATTTATATCGGCGATCGCAACGGCGTTAGAACCCCGATGCAATGGAGTCCAGATCGCAATGCTGGATTTAGTCGAGCCAATCCTCAAAAACTATATTTACCCTTAATTTTTGAGTCTGAATATAATTATGAAGCCCTTAATGTTGAAGCCCAAAGTAGCAATCCTAATTCCTTATTATCTTGGATGAAACGCATTATTACGATGCGAAAACGGTTTCAAGCTTTTGGACGGGGAACCTTTGAATTATTACATTTTGAAAACCGCAAAGTCTTAGCGTTTACCCGCACTTATCAAGGAGAACATCTGTTAATTGTTGCCAATTTATCTCGATTTGTGCAATCCGTTAATTTAGATTTATCCCCGTTTAAAGACATGGTTCCCGTTGAAATTTTTGGTCGGACAGAATTTCCTAAAATTGGGGAAAATCCTTATTTTATGAGTTTATCTCCCTATGGATTTTACTGGTTTATGCTTCAGTTTGATCCCAAAGTCGCTTTACTTCCTCGACCTCAAACTCAACTCCCCATTTTTGTTGTTCAAAATAACTGGCAAGAAATCTTAACCCAACCGACTTTAAGAACCCGATTAGAATCAATTTTACCCGAATATCTCTATCGTTGTCGCTGGTTTATGGGGAAATCGAGAATTCTCCAATCTGTCAAGATCACAGAAGCAATTCCAATTCCGTATAAAGATAGTCAAGGGATTATGATTTTATTGCAAACGGAATATACAGAAGGATTTCCTGAAACCTATTTATTACCTTTAGTTTTTCTGAAGGAAGAACTTGCAGAAAAGGTTAAAAAAGAAACGCCACAATTCATTTTAGCAACCGTAGAAGTTTCTGGAGAAACCGGAATTTTATTAGAAGTCGGACAAGATATTGAATTCTTAAGTTTACCTTTAGAAATGATTATCAATTCTGATCGTTATTCTGGTCAATTTGGTAATTTAGTTGCTACCACAACCGCAGCGTTAAAACACCAGGATTTAAAACAACGATTAGACCCCCATTTATTAAAAGGAGAGTTTGATAATTCCTTTGTTGTGTATGGCGATCGCTTTTTATTTAAACTCTTCCGTCGAGTCGAAGATGGGATTAATCCAGAGTTAGAAGTTCGTTCCTTTTTAGAACAAAAACAACATTTAGAATATACAACTCCTTTAATTGGGGGATTAGAATATTATCGTCATCGAGGAGAATCGATCACATTTGGAGTGTTACAAGAGTATATTCCCGATGCGATTAATGCTTGGAATTATACCTTAGATAGTTTACGAGATTACTTTGATCGAGTAATCTTACAACCTAATCAAGACTTAGAGGTTTTATTGCCAACCCGTTCTTTATTTGACCTCTATCAACACCCCCTCTCTGAAGACATTTTATTACTGATTGGTTCCTATTTCAGAAACGCAGAACTTTTAGGACAACGTACCGCAGAATTTCATATTATTCTATCCAGTGATCCTGATAATCCTGATTTTGCACCTGAACCTTTTTCTACCTTTTATCAACGTTCAATTTATCAATATTTTCGGAATTTAACGGGACAAGTGTTGATCAAATTAAAGAAACAAATGGAAACATTACCTCCAGAACTTAAACCCATAATTCAACATATTTTAGGAGATCAAAATTACATTTTAGGAAGATTCCAAAGCTTATTAAATCTGAAAATTACTGCTTTGAGAACTCGATGTCATGGAAACTATTCCTTAACGGATGTATTGTATACGGGGAAAGATTTTATTATTATTGATTTTGAAGGAGAATCCTATCGGTCATTAAGTGAACGACGCATGAAACGTTCTCCTTTGCGAGATGTCGCTGGAATGTTACAATCTTTTGATTTAGCGACTCGTTTTGCTCTTCGAGAAGAAATCAAAAATGGCATGATTCGCCCGGAAAATTTACCGTTAATGGAACAGTGGGGACAATTATGGTCAAATTGGGTCAGTGCCGCCTTCCTCAAGCATTATTTAGAAACAGCATCTTCTGATCATTTTTTACCCCAAGGACGACAAGAACTTAACGTTTTATTAGATTGTTATTTGTTAGAAAAAGCCATTCAACAATTAAGCTATCATTTAGATTATCACTCGGAATTATTAGAAATTTCTCTAAAACGATTAGTGTCCGTCGTTCGTTAATTTCTGTATTCTTCACACCCCGTAGAGACGTGCCACGGCGCGTCTCTCTATAGGGCTGATGTTAATCAGTAATCGCTCGAATTAAAACTTCTTTTAGAGATATTCCTTCTTGTTCTATCTCATCAATTGTAATTGTATGGACAATATCAAAACGAGCGCCTGCACTTTGAAGATCATCATCTAAAGTTTTGAGGAATTGGGTGGCTTCAGTATCATGACCAATTTGGATAAATGAAATCGCTAATTCCTCATCTCTATCAATTTTTTGAGTAGCCTCAATAATAGTTTGGATAACAGCTTGAGGGTGGTCTGGCTGACCGTCTGTTACTACAATTATAGTTTCACCTCCTAATTTTGCTTGCCCCTGTTTCTTGAGTTGAAAATAGTTTTCCAAAGCATCTTGCAAAACTTTTGCCATTTCTGTTCTTCCGACAGGTTCATTCTCATTAAAGATTTGCTCAACTTTACTGGCTGTTACATGATCATAACGCCTAAATTGAGTAGAAAAAGTATAAACTGTAATACCATCTTGGTCAAATTGCTCACACTTACTAGCTAAGGCGAAAGTCGTTTCTTGCATCATTTCCCAACGACTTCTACCTCCTTCACAATCTTTCCTTGCCATAGTGCCACTCTTATCAATAATCAGAGTGTAGTCACGATTTTCTAAATCGATCATAATAGATTCCACCTTCTTAATTTACAACTTATGAGAACAGGAATTTTCAAAACCAGTTAAAGAACAATTTGAAAATATTATCTACAACCCTCACGCTATTCCTGATAATATTCGCTGTTTGGCTGTCAATTTGCTTGTCTTTTTCAAGCCAGCTAATTGCTATATTAGCCAAACCGACTAATGATGATTCAAATAATTTATTTTGTGCTAGAGTACGTTGCCGATAGTCATCATCTATTCTAGCAAGCTCGCTGTTTATATGCTTCTCTACGTCATCCCAACTGTTACTCATATTAATCACCATTTTTTAGTATTCAATCAACTACCAAATTCCAAATTTTTGGGTGTTTAACCACCGACGAAATTCAAACAAAGTCTTTTTAGTTTTTGGTTCATAGACCAATAAGTTACAAAGATTTTCTGTTTGGTCAAAAGGAATTTGGTCTAGTGAATCACCAGAAATAAGCTTCTGGAACTGAATTGTAGCTTCCTGTCCAAGTTTGTTCAGAATGACCAGCATTAATTTATTTAAGTTATACCGAAAAACAGCCGAACAGGGGATAACTTGATAGTTATCATAAAGTCGCTCGAAAACTTTTTGGTATTCAGGATATTTCTGCTGATACAGTTTCAATTTTTCAGCATTCATATATCCTTTGTAATAAATTAACTTTAAATCTTGATCACATTTGAAGCCATCTTCAATAATAGAAAAATTGCAATCATTGTAAGTTTTGGAAACAATTAAACCACCATAAGGCTCAATAAAAGTCTGTTGATAGTAGACAGCTTTTTGTTCCAAAGTGCTGCTTGTTTCTGGTGATGGCAAGAACTTGACAATGTTTCCAATTTTTGCTGCTATCCAAGCAGGAGGATGTAGAACATCTGCTTTAGTTAGAATAAAAGTCAGTTTGCTCATTAAAACTGTTTTTTGTTCTTGTGTATATCCCTCCATAATTTTTTTAAGGGACTGTAAATCAAAAACAACTGAGCGATTATCAGCATGAATCGCCCATAATATTACATCGGAAGATTGAAGATGTTCTCTGTATTTTTGCAAATACTTTTCGTCTGCTTCGTCTGATTCTCCGATCCCAGGAAGGTCATAAAAATACAGATTTTCTTTAATACGAATAGCCGGAATTTCTTCTCCTTCTAATTCTAATTTAGTACAAGGTTTGACCGGATCAGTTTTCAGATTAGTACCAAATAAAGCATTGATCAGAGAAGACTTACCAACACCCGTTTGACCGACAATAGAAACCCGAAATTGACGTTCATTGATTCTTTTTTTGAGAAGATCTTGAACGAGATTAAGCTGATCTGGGGTCAAATCAGCTTCTTTCATTTCCATATCGCACTCCTCACTAAGCAGCGTTTATCTTTGTCTTAATGATTCAACTTGAGTTGTCTCATCATCCCTAGTTTACTAACTCAACTTCAAATTGACAGTGATAAAAAGTGATAAAAAGTGATAAAAAGTAGTAACTTTTGCCAGATTTTGCTAAAATATCCTGTTAGACAGATGCGTCTAAAGGTTACACTGCTCTCACAGACTATTCACACCTATTTTCTAACTGAACTTCCTTGGTTTACGATAACACTTGTAAATATCTGGCTGAAAAATTCCCAGATGCTTTTGTTCAATGGTTGCTCCCCTTGGAACAACCTACCACCATTCAGGTTCTCAAAACTGAACTCATTCAAGAACCAATTCGGGCTGATTCTCTCACTTTTTTGCAAGCCGATAACCAAATTCTGCATCTGGAATTTCAAACCCTGTCCTATTCTAACCCTCCCCTTCCATTCAGAATGCTTGACTACTACGTCAGGCTCAAGCGACAATACTCTTGTTCGGTCAATCAAGTTGTACTCTTTTTACAGCAAACCACCTCAGAACAAGCTTTTGTATCTGAGTATACAGACACCAACACCCAACACTGCTATCGAGTGATTCGCCTGTGGGAGCAAGACCCCAATTTACTGCTATCTGTCCCCGGTTTACTCCCCTTTGCGACATTATCTCAAACCAACTCACCCCGAACTTTGTTAGAGCAAATAGCAAATCGGATTGCTACAATTGAAGAACCCAATCAACAAGCCGATCTCCTCGCTTGTACTCAAGTTCTCGCGGGTTTAAGGTTTGAAAAAAACTTAATCAGACAATTATTTAGGAAGGAAACAATGCGCGAGTCTGTCATTTACCAAGAAATTCGGGAAGATGGTCTCCTGGAAGGGCGACAACGGGAGGCGATATCGTTTGTTACTCGTCAGTTGACTCGACGAGTCGGTGCGATCGCTCCTATAATCCAAGAACAAATTCAGACTTTATCTGTCGAAGAATTAGAGAATTTAGGGGAAGCGCTTCTGGATTTTTCAGAAGTAACAGATTTAGAAAATTGGTTGAATCAACGTCAGCCTTAAGGGGTACAATATAGTGTTATCTGTTTAAAACTTCACCTGATACTTTAAGGAAATTGAACCCATGACCGTTGATGAAGCACTTGCGATCGCAGAAGTTGTCCTCGATGGCAAATGTTTAAACGACGTGGAGCAGCTAATATTTAGACAATGTTGGGAGGGAAGATGTTCATATCAAGACATTGCTCAACTTTCTAATTATGATGATGAATATATAAAATCTATTGCGGCGAAACTTTGGAAACAACTATCAGACGCTTTTGATGAAAAAGTAAAAAAAAATAATTTACAGTCTGTTTTTAAGCGATATTTGCGACGAAATCAAGTTAATTTGCATCGAACTCAGGAGATAGAAGTTAATCTTAGTGGCGCAAATCTAACTGGAGCAACATTAAATTTAGCCAGCTTAAGTGGAACAAGACTATTATTTACAAACTTTAGTGAACCTGTCTCATGTCAGCAAGATTTAGAACAAGCATTATTACCAGATCATAACACGGACTCTCCACGAGAAATTATAAAATCAGAAGAAGAACATCAACAAATCCACTATAACTCAGAAGAAAAAATCTATCTATGGAATAATTTTAATTTCCACTGCGAAGAACAAATTAAAATAGCTGAAGCATTGGAGCGCGCTAATATCCTTTTTTTTCCTAATGCTAAAGTCCGTCTGACTACGCCAGAAGGTAGATCAAATCAAGAAGCTAATTTCTTAATTTTCTATCAAGGTAAATGGGGTATTCTGGAATTATTGCATCCTAATACAGCAAAACCTGAAGATCGCGATCGCCTTTTTGAAACTCAGGGTATCTGTATTATCCACTATTATGACTATAATAGGTGCAATCAAGAACCCGATGACATTGTGCAGGAATTTATAGAGATTTTAAGCCAGGAATTAAGTTAGAGATTATATGAAATCATTAAAAGTTTGCTACATATCTGTATTGTGTAGAGACGTTGCATGCAACGTCTCTACTGTAG
Source organism: Planktothrix sp. FACHB-1365 (assembly GCF_014697575.1). Taxonomy (GTDB): domain Bacteria; phylum Cyanobacteriota; class Cyanobacteriia; order Cyanobacteriales; family Microcoleaceae; genus Planktothrix. Next base: position 80,789 of record NZ_JACJSC010000007.1, read on the forward strand.
CACCGATTTCAAGATTTCATATTACCTAATTTTGAGAGGGTCTGACAACCGAGAGCCGATAAAATCAAGACCCTGAGTAAAAAGCCTATCTAACAACTCGTTAATAAAGCCACAGGAAACACTGTTAAAATATCACCTATTTTTAAGGAAGGGCTACCTTTAATCAATTGATGAGTGAGAGTGTCTTCCCAATCAGTAGACCACTCTTCAGGAATTTCAATGGCTGTATCTTTCCAAATCATTTGACCTAAAGGAAACTGTTTTGGTTCAACTAAATTCGTTAAAAATTGAGGAACAATGGTAATGATAATTTGTTGACCATAGGTTCGAGCAAAGGCTAAAATATGTTCAGCATAATCTCCCGTTATTTCTAAGGGAATATAAGTTCCTTGTTGATAAACTTCCAGATATTGTTTCCGAACTATTAACCCTTGATAGATTAAAAATAACTTCATCCGTCCATCTTCAGGAGTCGATTTTAACTCCTCAATCAAAGACAAAATATCCTCCTGAGAACGGCGTTTAATCTCCTCCAAAAACTGCATCCGTTTTTGATAATCAACGAAACGTCGATTATCAGGATCAACTAAACTTAAATCCCAAAGCTCTGTTCCTTGATAAAAATCGGGTAAACCGGGGCTGGTGATTTTAATTAAAGTTTGAGAGAGGGAATTAAATATCCCATAAAATGCTATTTTTTGTTGAAAATTTCTGAACTCTTGTAAAAACTGATTGTCCTCCGAAGGGTTGAGAATTTTATCAACAAAAGTGAAAAAGCCTTCTTCATAAACCGAGTCAGGACGTAACCAAGCGGTATGAACTTTTGCTTCTCGAACTGCTTTAATTGCAAACTGTTTAACTCGTTCTACAAATTCAGGATATTCTGCTTCATAAAAGGGATAGGAACCGATTAAATTTTGATACAAGAAATATTCATCATTTCCATCAGGAATAATCCGCCCGTCGGTTTCTATTTTATGATCCCGATTTAACGCAATCCAAGTTCTGACTTGTGCTTCCCATTCATCAGGAATCTCGGAAATTACGTTTAATCGGGCGCGTAAATCTTCACTGCGTTTTGTATCGTGGGTTGAGGTTGTATTCATTTTGTGGGGCCAACTTTTAGCTTGTTTTTTATTAAACTGATGGAACGTATCAGAACTAATTCCAAATTGATAAGGTGCGCCCCCTACTTCATTTAAAGACACAAAACGATTATACACATAAAACAGCGTATCTTCCACGCCCTTAGCTGTTAATGGCCCTGAAAACTGTTGTAACTTCCTGACAAAATGCAGCCACAACTGTTTATTTTCATCGCTTAAATAGTCATCATATTCTAGTAATAAAAACTTTTCAATTAAATTGAGTTCGTTAATCAGTTCAGGATGTTGTCCTTTTGCTTCTTGAATGGCAAACTGAACATAATAGCGATCTTCTTCACTGACTTGACCTTCATTAATATAAGTTCGATAAACTGGAAACCGCACTAATACTTCTAAAATGGCAGTTTGTAACCCATGTAACGTAAAGTCTCGTCCATAACGATATTGACCCGCAATTCGTTTCAGTAATCCTGCTAAATTATCTGCATCTCCCGCTAAGTTTCGATCAGCAATTAAGCGTTTTTTATCAATTAATAATTGTTTAAAGGAAACACTTAAACCTGTTACATCTCGATAAATTTGACTGAAGCGATCTTCATTTTTGCGTTGACAAAATAAATTATTCAAATAAATTAAAAATTCATATCCTGACGTTCCTTCCATGGGCCAACTACTGGGTAAATTTTCTTCAATATCTAAAATTTTCTCAACAGTTAGATAAACATTTCCGACTTTTTCTCGAATTCCTTGTAAATATTGCAGGGGGTTATATAATCCATCAATATGATCAATTCTTAATCCAGTAAATTTACCCGATCTGACGAATTTAAAAATTAAATCATGGGTTTTATTAAAAACTTTTTCGTCCTCAACTTTGACGCTAATTAATTCATTAACTGTAAAAAAACGACGATAGTTCAATTCTTCTGCACCGACTTTCCAATAGGATAATCGGAAAAATTGTTCAGATAGGAGTTGATCTAAGAAATTAAAACTTTCGGGATCGCCTGTTTTTCCATTCAAATATTCAATATTTTCATCAATAAATTTCTGAATATCGCTATTTTCTTGATACAGTTCCCACAGTAATCCTTTTGCAAATACGGCTTGCGATCGCCGATCTTGACTGGATTCTTCATGGGGAATATTTTTCAACACATAAAGCACCCCTAACAGTTTAATTACATTGGGGTGTCTTCGTCCTAATCGTTCTTCTAATTCTTTCAAACGAGGAGTGATTAAATAAGTATAGGATTCAATTTTTAAGGGAAACTTTAAACTATAATAATTAACGGATAACCCTGCTTCTCCATAAGAAATTTTTAATTGCCCATTCTCTAAACAATTGCCATAAAAATCTCCTAATAAGGGAGCTAAAACACGACCTTGAAAATCACTATAAGGATGTTTCCAATCAATATCGAAAAATTCTAAATAATCCGAATCAGAACCAAATTCAAAGATATCTGTTAAATATTGATTTTGACTATCATAAGCCATGTGATTGGGAACAATATCCTGTAACCATCCCATGCCATTATTTTTAACTTCTTCCATTAATTGATCAAAATCTTCCTGCGTTCCTAGTTCAGGATTTAATTGATTCGGATCAACAACATCATAGCCATGAGTGCTTCCGCTTCGAGCTTTAAAAATTGGAGACGCATACAAATCAGAAATCCCTAACTCCTGTAAGTAAGCAATAATCTCTTTAGTCTGATTAAAATTAAAATCGGGATTAAACTGAATCCGGTAGGTAGCTAGAGGAATTCGCATAATAATTATTGAAATGAAATTGGAAAAATCAGGCTGATTTTAACTTGTATGATTGATCTTAGGTATCTATCTCTAGGTTGAAAATAGTGTTTAGCGGATTAATCTCAAATCTTCTTTGATTTTTTCAGGTCAGCTATGTTGGAGATGATTTGTGTTTTTTTAATTTCTGCGCGAATGAAGGAAATGAGGTTATATTCTGAATCCAAGGGAACATCTCGACAGGTTTCACGGGTAACTTGCGTTAAGCCAAAACTTAAGTTACTAATGGAGTGATAGCCAGACAATTGGAGCCAAATGTTACTAAAATCACCACGTTGGTTTTCATCGGTGGAAATTCAGCATGAACTAGAAGTATTGCTAATTTGTGCTAACACTCAGGTAAACCCAGAAAACAGGCAGAGATTGAAAACTCTACTGCAAGAGAATATAGATTGGGTCAAGTTGATAGAGATGGCAAATTACCATAAGGTGATGCCGCTTTTGTACTCAAACCTGAATGGGATTTGTCCAGAAGCCGTTCCCAAACCGATTTTGACAAAGTTACGACTAGAGTTTCAGTTTAATACTCGCAAAAGCCTGTTATTGAGTGGTGAACTGGTCAGATTGTTGAATTTGTTTGAAACCCAAGGAATCCCCCTTCTTCCGTTTAAAGGGCCTGTATTAGCCGCTGCTGCTTATGGTAATTTACTACTGCGACAGTTCAGCGATTTAGATATTCTAATTCATACTTCAGATATTGAACGGTCAAAAGCACTGTTTTTATCTGAGGGATATCAAATGAAAATTGAGCGCGTCGAACTAACACCGGAACAGGAAAAAGTGTTTTTGCGATCAGATCAAATCTATCAATTTGTCCGCGAAGCTGCCTACCCATTTCTTCACCCTAAAAAAGAAATATTGGTAGAACTTCACTGGGGAATTATGCCACAGTATTTTTCTTTTCCTATTGATGATCAGGGGTTATGGGAAAACTTAGATTCACTGGTGATTGCCGGGAGAACAATACCAAATCTGTCGCCAGAAAATGCAGTTTTGGCAATTATAGGACACGGAACTAAAGATAGAACAGGTTGTTAAAAAAGTTAAGAAATAACTGAACATCCTTTCAGTTTTCTAAAATTTTGGGGGTGTCATCTACTCACTCCTTAAAATAGAGATTTTGATCCTTTAACTCTTTAAAGGATCGTAATATTATGGCTTTTTATTGAGTCAAAATAAATAACATTTTTTTGCAGATCGAATCTCAAATTTACGGGAAATGAACTTGACATCTATCTAAGGTTATAGTAAAGTTAAGGATAGTTAAATACAACTAAGTTTATCCACCCAAAAACCTGATCACAAATGATGAATCCAGACGAAAAATTTAATGCCAATACTCCCAAAGTTGTTCATGAAAGTATTGATGGTGAAGTCGTCGTCGTCAACTTAGAGCAGGGAGATTATTTTAGTTTAGTTAAAGTCGGCGCAGATATTTGGGACGGCTTGATGAGAGGTCTTTCCAGAGGCGATATTGTATCAGAAATCATTCAGCGCTATGAGGGTGAACACACCATTATTGAAAATGCCGTTAATCATTTGATTGAACAATTACAGAAAGAAGAACTGATTGTTCTCCATACAGGAGATGAGGTAGACAGCCACAACAACCCTAACGATCCAACTCCAACCATTGCCAACTTAGAAAAATTAAAATTTGAACCTCCCAGCTTACAGAAATACACGGATATGGAAGAACTACTGGCTTTAGATCCTATCCATGAAGTTGACGAGCAAATCGGTTGGCCGAGTGCTAAAGTTGAAGTTTAATTCCTTCAAAAAAGGGAGGGTTTTTTCCTCCCCATTTTTTAATAATTGTCGCTCAGTCCCAAAAATCAGATGATTACAAATACATTTGAAAATATTGATCATTCTGCTCAAGCTGCTCAGAAAGATTCTTTAGATTTTTTCAATACTGTTTATGAATTACATGAAAAAGCTGAGGTTTCTGCTGGGGGTTGTATTGACCGTTTTTACTGCATAGCAGGGTTTAAGATTCGGTTGCGGTTTGCAGGGGAAGCCTTAATTCCATACATGACTCCAGCTTTAGCACACTTAGAAACAGAACCTTTTTGCGATCCAGCACTTACAGTTTGTTTGTGGGATAGCACCTCGACAAATACGGTAATGCCACCTCCACCTTGGCAGAGAAATCAACATCATCCCAAGCGTGGAGAGATTTACGGTTTCAATACCGAGCGCCTTCACACCAGTTTCCAATGGGGTGCATTTGCGTTAAGTATGTTGGATAGCGATCGCAATCTAGGAATTTATTGGGTTGAAACAACCGAACAAATTCCTTATTGGGAAAAAGGTTCGCCGCTACGGACAATTTTAAACGTCTGGATGAGTAAGCGGGGCATCCAGCTAGTTCATGCTGGTGCTGTCGGACTCCCATCTGGTGGCGTACTGCTAGTAGGAAAAGGAGGTTCTGGGAAATCGACAACAGCGTTAACTTGCCTGAATTCTCAGCTTTTTTATGCCAGCGACGATTACAGTCTCATCTCCCCCGAACCAACCCCGACGGTATTTAGCATCTACAACACGGGCAAGAAAAATGCCGACGATGTGGATAGATTACCGTTTTTGGCTAAGGCTATTAGTAATAGTGATCGCCTTTCAGAGGAAAAAGCACTTTATTTCATTAACGACCATTTCCCTGAAAAAATATTGACCAGTTTCCCCATCCGTGCAGTTTTAGTGCCGCGCATTACGGGAAAAACAGATACCTCCTTAACAGCTACCTCTGCTGCTGCTGCTTTAGCTTCACTCGTCCCCAGTACCATAATTCAATTACCAGGTTCAGGAAAAGAAGCTTGCCAAATTATGATGCAAGTTTTGCAAAAAGTTCCTTGTTATTATCTAGAACTTGGTACTGATTTAGAACAAATTCCTCAAGTCATTTTAAACCTTATTACAAACCCATAAGCAATGGACAATCAACCATTATTCGTTAGCGTTATAATCCCCGTTTACAATGGAGAAAAATATCTAGCGGAAGCCATTCAAAATGTCAAAAATCAGGATTATCAACCATTAGAAATCATTGTGATTGATGATGGTTCAACAGATAAAACTGCGGAAATAGCTGCCCAATTCAAAGACTGTATCCGCTATATTTATCAGCAAAATACTGGGCCAGCAGCGGCTCGCAATCATGGCATAAGGATAGCCAATGGAGATGTAATTGCTTTCTTAGATGTTGACGATCTCTGGTCGGATAATAAACTGAAACTGCAAGCAAATTACTTAGCAGATCATCCCTCGGTAGGGATCGTTCAGGGATTAATCCAACAGATGAAACTATTGCGACAGGAAGAAGACGATCAAGCTATCTTTGAACCTACTTACAAACCTTACAGTTATATTAATATAGGCAGCGCAATTTATCGAAAAACAGTTTTTGAGAAAATAGGCTTTTTTGACGAAACACTTAAGTACGCTGAAGATGTAGATTGGTTTATTCGAGCGTGGGAAAATGGCATTTCAAAAATTGTATTGGATCGAGTCAGCCTGTTTTATCGCAAGCACGAAGATAATATGACAGGCGGTAAAAATTTAGTTGAACTTGGTTTTGTAAGAATTTTCAAGAAACACTTAGATCGATGCCGAAAGCGAGGTAATCTTCAAATTAATTCTTTATTAGAAGTGCCAATTAATGAATATCTCGGCACTTCTCCTGAAATACCCAAAATAGTCTAACAATTAGAATAGAGAGAATAAAATGATAGAAAATTCACCTGTGGTAAGTGTAATTATTGCAGTTAAAAATGGAGAACGTCGATTAGGAGAAGCGATCGAAAGTATTTTGTCCCAAACTTATAAAGAATACGAAATTATTGTTGTAGATGGCCAATCTACAGATAATACTGAAAAAATTGCTAAATCTTACGATCAAGTTCGCTATATCCGTCAAACTGGTAAAGGTCTTGCTGATGCTTGGAACCTTGGAATCGAGGCTGCAAAAGGAGAATTAATTGCTTTTCTCGATTCCGATGACCTGTGGGCACCTAATAAATTAAGCCTTCAGGTTGATTACTTGGTCAATCACCCGTTAATTCAGTATGTGATCGGCAAATTTAGGTTTATTTTAGAACCAGGATGTCCTATTCCTATAGGTTTCAAAAAAGAACTCTTAGACAAGGATATTGTTGGCCCTATTCCCGGAACTTTAATGGTACGTAAATCTCTATTAAATTCAATTGGTAAATTTAATACCGACCTCGTTATTGCTAGCGATGTAGATTGGTTTGCGAGAGTCAAAGATGAAAATATACCTATGACTGTCATCCCTGAAGTTCTTCTTTATAAACGAGTCCATACCGAAAATCTTTCATCTAATGCTGAGAAAAACAATCAAGAATTATTACAGTTACTTAAGCAATCTATCAATCGCCAACGACGTTCGCAAATTCCCAAAAATCAAGACATTAGTTAATCATAAACAGGCATAAATCCAATCTGAAATTAGAGAAGTGATCGGGATGAGCAATTCTTTTTTAGTCAGCGTCATTATTCCAGTTTATAACTGCGAAAAGTATCTAGCAGAAGCGATCGAAAGCGTGCTATCTCAAACCTATCAACCACTAGAAATTATTGTAATAGATGATGGTTCAACTGATGGCAGTGCAGAAGTAGCAAAGAGCTTTGGTACTACAGTGCAATACTGTTTTCAAGTCAATAGCGGTACGGCGGCGGCTCGTAATCGAGGCATAGAATTAGCCAAAGGCGATTTTTTTGCCTTTCTCGACGCAGATGACCTTTGGGTAGAGGATAAATTAACCAACCAAATGGCAGCATTTACCAATAACCCTAATCTTGATGTCGTATACGGACAGGTTCAACAGTTTATTAGTCCAGACTTGGCGGAAAATCTGAAAGCTAAACTACAGGTTTCTCCTAAATTAGCACCGGGACATATTCCTTCAGCATTGGTAATCAAACGGGATTCTTTTTTTCAAGTTGGCTTATTTGAAACTCAGTGGAAATTAGCCGAATTTGCTAGTTGGCAGGTGCGTCTTACAGAACTAGGACTCCAGACGATGATGTTACCCGAATTAGTAGCCAAACGGCGACTGCACGAAACCAATAAGGGAATTAAACAACGCGAATACCAAACTGAATATCTTCAGATTTTGAAAGCATCACTAGATCGCCGCCGTGCTAAAAGTTAGGATATTCAAATAGGTTATGATTCACGGATATGAATTTCCAAACTCGGCTAAACAACATCAAAACTCGTTTCAAAGCTGCATCCAAAGCCTTCCTTAATCCGATGCCTACGCTCAAACCAAAAGTTTTTGTCAAAACAGTAGATCCTGCTGTAGTTTTAGATAATCAGCTTTTAGCCGGAAAAAATATCCTTATTACCGGAGCCGCAAGAAATATTGGCAGAAGCATCGCTATTGAAATGGCCAAACAAGGCGCAAATATTTTTTTCACCGATATTGTTGAGGAAGAATGTTTAAACTTAGAAAAAGAATTAAATACTTATCACGTTAAGGTAAAAGGCTTTGTTTCAGACATATCAAAGCCTGAAGATATTGATTATTTATATAGCATTTTGGACGAAAATAAAATCGTAATCGATATTCTCGTCAATAATGTAGGCATTCAATTTGAGACGATGGGGATAAATAACTTAAATTTGGAAGAATGGCAAAAGACTTTTCAAACCAATATCTTTGGGCCGATGTACCTTACCAAACTTATCTCCAAAATGATGGTGAGTAATTCTATTCAGGGTTCTATTATTTTCCTAACTTCTATACATGGAGAAATACTTGTCCGTTGGCCTAGTTATAGTTCTTCAAAAGCAGCATTAGGAATGATTATCAAAGAGTTAGCGCTAGAATTTGCTCCCTACGAAATAAGAGTAAATGGAATTGCTCCGGGTTGGGTGGCAGCAGACGAGCGCGGGAACCCTTTACATCATAAATATAACCTATTACATCAGTGTTCGATCGCTCCTTGTTATATTGGTAGAGCAGCTGTTTATCTAGCCTCAGATTATTTTTCAAAATTCACGACGGGAACTGTTTTGAAAATTGATGGTGGAGCAACATTATATAGTTATCGTGTTGCCCAAAGTCCGCCTGAATAGAAAAGTAGTATAAAATTAACGGAAGAAAGCCAAATGTTGCGTATTGCCAGATGGATAAAGAGACAGATCGAAAGGAAATTAGCCACCAATCAACCAGGTAAATTAGGTATCAGTCGTCTGGAATCAAAATCTAATAACTTTCAAAATCTTTTTCCTAAGAAAGTAAAGATCGATCGCGTAGCTACCGGATTTCAGTTTACTGAAGGGCCAATTTGGTTGGCGGAAGAAAAGTATCTCCTATTTAGCGATATTCCTGCTAATAAAATTTTGAAACTAACTCCTGATGGTCAGGTAACGATATTCAGAGAACCTAGTAATAATTCTAACGGGTTGACTAGAGACAAACAAGGCAGATTAATTGCTTGCGAACACGGTACGCGCCGAGTTACCCGCACCGAAAAAGACGGTTCAATTACCGTTTTAGCTGATAAATTCCAAGGCAAAAATCTGAATAGTCCCAATGATGTTGTCGTCAAAAGTGACGGCGCGATTTATTTTACCGACCCTCCTTATGGAATTAAACCCGAACAGCAAGAACAACCAATCCAAGGAGTTTACCGCCTTTCTTATGATGGCAGCGAAATTATTGTTGTCGCCGATGATTTTATTAAACCAAATGGTCTGGCATTTTCACCTGATGAAAAACAGCTTTATATCGATGATTCAGAACGCCGACATATCCGAGTTTTCGATGTTCAAGCGGATGGTACGCTTGCTAATGGTCGCATCTTTTACGATATGAACATTAAGAAACCAGGTTTACCTGATGGGATGAAAGTAGACGTGCAGGGACACATTTATTGTACCGGAGCAGGAGGAGTATGGGTTTTCGATCGCAACGGCAATCGTCTAGGAACAATTGTTACTCCCGAACAACCAGCAAATTGTGCTTGGGGAGATGAAGATTGGCAGAGTCTTTATATCACTGCTCAAACTTCGGTATACAAAATTAGAGTAAATATTCCCGGCATTAGCCTTGCTTAATAGTTGACGCTCCTATTCCCTGCAATCGATTTTTTACTGCCAGGTACGAGAGGTATGTCAAACGACGACCGTAATTAATTTTATCCTGTAAACGTTCCCTTACTCCAAAAGGGAAAAAGAATAATTTTTGCAGCTTTTCGATCTCGCTATCAGAACTATCAAAAAGCCATCGCCGTAGTTTGGCTGCAAGTAGTTTTATCAATCTATCTCCTTGCAATCTTTGTTCTATTTCTGCTGGAAGTTTGGCATCCAAAATATCCTTTGCTAAGAGAAGACTAATTAATAGCATTCGTTCGCTACCTAAACTTTTAGCTTGCTTAATGATTCGTCCCCAATCCAATTGCTGATGAGAGCGAATTAATTCAGCAATATCGCAGATTTGGGAAAGCTTTTGCTCCTGTTCCCAAGAATCTTTCGTTATCTGCATTGCGAGGATAATCAGCAAATCTTCGGTGCAAAGGGTAGTGACTGTTGTGCCAATAAGAGATACAGTCTCTAGGCGTTGCCACAAGTCCTCAAAATCGAGTAAAAGAGGGAAATATTTTGGTGCGATTCTCTTGTGGAGGTCTACATTAACTCTGGTTTTATGATTAATTAAACTTTCTTCCCACTCAAATGTTGAGTCTGGGTGATATCCTTGAGAAATCAGCAGTTCTTTTGCTCTGGAAAAGTCCTGCGGCTGAACCAAAATATCCAAATCACCGAACTGCCTGAGCGACAAATTGCCATACAGGGCAGCAGTCAGCGCGGCTCCTTTGTAGGTGATAGCGGGGATTTGGTGCTTTTCAAACAAATTTAGGAGTTTCAGCAGTTCCTTAGTCAGGGACATATTGCGGAGGGCGTTGGCGCGGTAGTCGTTGCGAAGGCGATCGAAAATTGGCTGTGGAACTGCTTCTGGGCAAATGCTAGAAAGATGGTGGTACAAAACTGGCTTGGTGGCGTGTTGGGATGCTATCTCTATTAGGTATTTCCAGTCAATCTTTCCCTGTAATATTGTTTTTATTCGCTCTGTCATTGTACTATCTATGCTAGTTCTGGCACAACAGATAAGTAGCTCAATTTCTGGGCGCGATTCTTTAAGTTTTATTTCCTTAGCCTTTACTTTTTGACTCATTTATACACCTTATGAATTCTAAAAACAATCTAAAGTTTGAGTGGCTTACTTCCGACAAGCAGGAATTGCTTTTGTGCTTGGGGAGATGAAGATTGGCAAACTCTTTATATCACCGCTCAAACTTCAGTATACAGCATTAGAGTTAATATTCCAGGGATTCAATTACCGTAATTCATTAATTTAAGATACACCATGAATTTTAATCTAAATCAAGAGCTACAATTACTTTTACAAGCCGCACTTTTACAAGGTGAAGCAGCCATTAATTCCTGGCAAAAATGGAGAACATTGGTCAATATTGACGATGTGGATCAAGACTCTTATCGGTTATTACCGTTACTCTATCGCAATTTATCGGCTCATAATGTCACAGATTCATACATTGGCAGACTCAAGGGAATTTACCGACGTACCTGGGTTGAAAACCAAGTTTGGTTTCAACAAATTCGATCTATTTTAGGCTCTTTTCAAGAAGCTGATATTAAAATTATGCTGCTTAAAGATCCGGCTTTAAATTTACATTATTATCAAGATTATGGTCTACGTTATATCAATCATCTCGATTTTTTAATTAACTCAAAAGATGTTTTAAATGCTATAAAATTATTACAAGAATTGAGTTGGACACCAAAAGAAAAAATTCCTAATCCCACTGTTCCTTTTAGTCATTATATTGGATTTGAAAATGAATCTAAGCAATATTTGAGTCTGCGCTGGCATCTTTTCGCCGATGGTTTTAATGAAAATGCGGAAACCGAGTTTTGGCAGCGGGCAATATTAACTCAAGTCAACGATTTTCCCGTTTATCTTTTATCGGCAACTGACCTGTTATTTTACACCTGTGTATTTGGAGGATTAACAAATCTAATTTCACCAATTAGTCGGTTAACAGATGCGGCGATTATTATTCAGTCCTACCCCTCTGAAATTGATCAAGACCGACTGCTAACATTAGCTGAAAAATACCGCTTTATTTTACAATTAAAATCGAGGATTATAAAGTTACAGGAAATTCTCAATTTACCGCTCTCATCCTCAATTTTGCCCGAACTTAAAAAATTATCAATTTCTAAATTTGAAGATCATGAATATCAGGTGATAACGAGTCAAAAAAATACCTCCTTAAATCGTTTAAAAATGAGATATTTCCAATATTCCAGAATAGTCAATACGGATAATTTTAACCTCTTCAATTTTTTCAGTTATCTGCAATATATTTGGGGTTTAGAAAATTTATGGCAAGTCCCAATACAAGCTATTATCCGAGGAATTAACAGGTAGATATAGCAAGTTTAAATGGATTGTACCATCATCATCAGGATTATTAATCCTCAAAAATGGACACAAATCCCAGTGTTAGGGCGAGAAAACCTCGCCCCTACGATGAATTGGATTTTAAGTCATTTCTACAACTGATTTAGACTTGCTATATCTCGTTAGAATTGATCAAAACAACAATTAAGTTTCATACAAGACAAAACTTTCTGGAACTAACGTTAATTCTGAAGTATCCGTTAACGTTTCGGGTATATTTGATCCTGAACCCATCCATTTTTCATCGGTAGAATCTAACAGCTTATGCCAAGTTTTACCGATTAAATTAGGACTGTAGGAAACCGGATTTTTGCTAAAATTAATCAAACAAAAAACCTGCTGATCTTCAAACCAACGCCGGAAGTATAATAATTTATTCTCCTCAATACATTGGGCTTCTTGATGGTTGCGATCGCGTAATTTCAAAGCCGGAATACTCCGTCGTAATCGAATTAAGGTTTGATAGAATTCCCATAATATTTTATGCTTTCCTTCCTGTTTTAAGTGCCAATTTAACTGACATTGATCAAAGATTTCTTGACTTTGAACATCAAGGGGATCACCGGCTAGATGAAACGCCTCAAAATCAGCTTTTCGTCCTTTTCGTACCGCTTCAATTAAATCTTGATCCGAGTGACTAATAAAATATTGAAAGGGTGCAGGTTCTCCATATTCTTCCCCCATAAATAATAAGGGAATATAAGGCGACAATAACACCGTAGCCGCCGCTAATTTCAAGGCTTCATAAGAGACTAAAGTTGTTAACCTTTCCCCTAATAAACGGTTGCCAATTTGGTCATGGTTTTGACTAAAAACCAAAAATTGATAGGGAGGACAATCTTTCGCCGACTGTCCATGTAAACGTTTGCGGTTGGGAGAATAATCCCAAGTGTAAATAAAGCTTTCTCGGTAAGATTTGGCTAACTGTTCACAACGACCATAATCTTTGTAATAACCAATATCTTCACCCGTTAATACGGTATGAATTGCATGATGGAAATCATCACACCAATGCACATCTAAACCATACCCTCCGACCGCTTTAGAACGAATTAATCTGGCATCGTTTAAATCGGTTTCAGCCATTAAATAAAACTTTCGTCCTTGCTGCTGAGAGAATTCAGCGACATTATCAGCTAATTCTTGTAAAATATGTTTAGCACCGAGATCAAAAATATTATCCGCCGCATCCAATCTCAACGCATCAATGTGAAAATCTCGTAACCAATACAGAGCATTTTCAATCACAAAATCTCTGACACCCTGACAATAAGCTTGGTCATAATTAATCGCAAAACCCCAAGCTGTTCGATAACGTTCGGTAAAATAGGGGCCGAATTCTGCCATGTAATTTCCTTCCGGCCCAAAGTGATTATAAACGGCATCTAAAATCACTGCAACGCCGTGCTGATGACAAGCATTTACTAAGCGTTTTAACCCTTCTACACCCCCATAAGAATTTTGAGCCGCATAGAGATAAACGCCATCATAACCCCAATTGCGATCGCCTGGAAACTGAGCTATGGGCATTAATTCGATAGCATTAATTCCTAACTCTAATAAGTCAGGAAGACGGGGAATAATTGCCTCAAATGTTCCCTCTGGAGTAAAGGTTCCGACGTGTAGTTCATAAACAATTAATTGATCTAACGGAATTGTTTTCCAGTCTTGATCTTGCCAAACAAACGTATTTTGATCGATGACTTCTGATGCTCCATGAACCCCTTCCGGTTGAGAATAGGACGCAGGATCAGGATGGGTAAATTGGTGATCTAATTGATAAAAATAACGGGTTCCTGGGGGAATATTTTCAACCGTTGTACTCCAATATCCCTGTTGATCTCGTTCTAAGGGAATTAATCGTTCTTCAGGAGACACAATTTTAAGGGAAACGGTTTCTCGCAAAGGCGACCAGACGCGAAATTCACAGCGATTTTCGCCTAAATAATTTGCACCGAGTTTCATGATAAAATTTGGGGATTAACTACATCTTGAGAGATAGAGATATGCTTTAGCTAGTCTCTATTTTTTTGATTTCTATTGGTAACTCAACGGAATTTCCCTCTGCGGGTTGTAATAAATTGGTTTCTGGTTGAGATGGGGCTAAATCCTGGGAACGTTTGATTTTTAGCTTTTCAGCTAAGGTATCTCGTTGATTTACCAAATAGATACTGACTAACGTTAAGCCAACTCCTATTGATTGTAACGGACTGAGGACTTCTTGTAAAAAGAAATTGCCAAATAATAAAGCAAAAACGGGTGTCAGGAACGTTAGCGAACTCAAGCTCGTTAAGCTACCACTGGATGCAAAATAGAAAAATAAACCATAAGAGATCGCGCTTCCAAATATTGTAGAATAGCTCATTGCCACCCAACCCGACAGATCAATATTTTGCCATTGTTGAGTTTCTAAAAGTGCCGATAACCCAAATAAAGGCAAACCCCCAATAATCATGTGCCATCCGGTTCCCATCACCGGGTCAGCATATCGACAAACCCACCGCACTAATACCGTTCCCACAGCCATTGATAACGCCGCTAATAACATCAACCATTCGCCACTATTAAATAGTTGAGTAAAATCGGCAGAAGTTATCAATAATTCCGAATTAAATAAGCCTAAAATCCAATCATCAGGTAAACCAATTAAACTAATTCCAATAATGCCAATAGTTAATCCTAACGCCCCCCAAAATCCAATGGTTTCTTGAAATAACCATAGCGATAAAATAGCAACGGCTAAGGGTTGGGAATCTATCATCACCGATCCTAACCCAGCGCTGGTTCTCACTAACCCTTGGGCTAAAAATCCTTGAAATAAAGTTGCATCAACGAACCCAAAAATTGAAATCCATAACCAAGCTCGCCAGCCTTTCGGTTGCGGACGTCCCGACAGTAGCCCCGCCAAGAGTACCAAAACCCCGGCGGGGACTAACCGCACTCCCGCCATAAAAAACGGCGTTGTATGGGGAATAACGCCTTTCATCGCGACCATTGCTGTCCCCCAAAAGAAGAATGGGGCAATTAACAATAAAGGCTGAAAGGGTAATTTGGCTTGGGTTTGCGGTTTCCGTTCGACAGGCTCAGGACAAGGCTGCATTCGGTTCTCCAGGTAGGGGGGACGAAAATTATGTACTTTTATTAAGAAGTTTATACAATATTATTAATTTAATACAGTTCTGTCATTACCCATGATTTGGCCCTTTAAACCTCGATACCGCAAACAAATCGCCCGCATAGAAATTAATGGTGCGATCGGCGGAGATACGCGCAAACAGGTGTTAGAAGCCCTGAAAACCATTGAAGAAAAGAAATTTCCCGCCCTATTGTTGAGAATTGATAGTCCTGGCGGCACCGTTGGCGACTCCCAAGAAATTTATAGCGCCCTAAAACGGTTGCAGAAAAAAGTCAAAATTGTTGCGAGTTTCGGCAATATTTCGGCATCCGGTGGCGTTTATATTGGCATGGGAGCCGAACATATTATGGCGAACCCAGGAACAATTACCGGAAGTATTGGTGTTATTTTACGCGGTAATAACTTAGAACGGTTATTAGAAAAAGTGGGGGTTTCTTTCAAAGTCATTAAGTCCGGCCCTTATAAAGATATTTTGTCTTTTGATCGAGAACTCACTGAACCCGAACAACAAATTTTGCAAGAATTAATTGATACCAGTTATCAACAATTTGTACAAACCGTTGCCGAATCTCGTAACTTACCCGTAGAAACCGTTAAAACCTTTGCTGATGGTCGAATTTTTACCGGACAACAAGCTGTTGAACTGGGAATTGTAGACCGTTTAGGAACAGAAGAAGAAGCCCGACGTTGGGCAGCAGAATTGGTTAAACTCGATCCCGACAAAACCGAATGTTTTACGTTAGAAAAACCTAAATCTTTTGCTAATAAAGTTTTAGGTAATAATTTAACGCCTAATAGTTTAATTGCTGCTAACCATTGGTTAGAATTCGAGCTATCTACAAACGGTTTACCCTTGTGGATGTATCGACCGTAGAAGAGGACAAGGGGACGGGGGGACAGGGAGATAAGGAGATGAGGGGATGAGGAGATGGGAGAAGATAGGAAGAAAATTATTAGAACTCCTGAAGACTTGGAGGTGTATCAGTTATCCTTTCAGGGAGCCATGCAGATTTTTAAAGCATCCCAGAGATTTCCTATAGAAGAACGATATTCTCTAACCGATCAAATTCGACGTTCTTCTCGTTCTGTATGTGCTAATTTAGCGGAAGCTTGGAGAAAACGAAGATATGAAGCCGCTTTCATTGCTAAACTCAATGATTCAGAAGCTGAAGCCAGTGAAACTCAAGTCTGGATTAAATTTGCGGTGCAATGTGGATATTTAGACGCACATACAGGTCAAGAACTTTACACCACCTACGACAAAATCCTTGGTAGTTTAGTCAACATGATTAACCACCCCAAAAGCTGGCTCATCAAACCCTAAAAATCTCCCCATCTCCCCGTCCCCTTGTCCCCTTGTCCCCCCGTCCCCCTCTCCCTGTCTCCGTCTCTTGCTACACTGGGAACGATGAACATCTCGATATCGGAGGATTTTATTTGTGGACTGGCGAGTTCGTGCAATTCGTGGCGCAACAACGGTTTCAGAAAATTCGGTTGCAGCCATTCGAGAAGCGGTTATAGAATTATTAAATGAATTAGAAACCCGTAATCAACTTGATCCTGATGAAATTATTAGTTTAACGTTTTCAGTCACAAAAGATTTAGATGCTATTTTTCCCGCCGCGATCGCCCGTGAACGTCCCCTTTGGCACAATGTTCCTCTATTAGATGTTCAACAAATGCACGTCGAAGGCAGTTTAGAAAAATGTATTCGCTTCTTAGTTCATGTTAACTTACCTGCTCATCAAACCCAAGTTTATCACCCTTATTTAAGAGGGGCTAAAAACCTCCGTCCCGACTGGAATTTAACTCCTATTCATTTATCTTAAAAACATTAATCAGTAGGGGCGGGGAAACCCCGCCCATAATCAGTCATCATTTTCTAAGCTTTAGTTAACAGTTAACAACAATTAATTCTTAACTCTTTCACTGATAACTGATAACTGATAATTGATAACTGATTTACTCTTTTTCGGTTGCTAAAGACACAGAAGCGGGTTTGCGATCGCGCCACCACGCTAACATTGTACTAGCAATAAAAATACTCGAATAAGCCCCAGCTATAAATCCCACTAATAAGGCTAAGGCAAAATATTTCAGGGTTTCGCCACCAAACAGGAAAATACAAGTTAAGGGCAATAGAGTGGTTAAAGTGGTGTTAATGGATCGGGTTAAGGTTTGTTCTACCGCATCATCCACCACTTGATTAATATGAAGATCGGGGTTACGGGTAATCACTTCCCGAACGCGGTCATAAATCACCACCGTATCATTAACAGAAAATCCTACAATGGTTAACAGAGCCACTAGAAATAAACTGTCAACTTCCACACCCAAGACTAAGCCTAAAATTGCAAAAATTCCAACGGTAACTAAAACATCATGGAATAAGGCAACAAAGGCAAAAAAGGCATAATCCAGCTTAAATCGAAAGGTTAAATAAACCGTAATTCCAGCAAAAGATAACAATAAAGCCGTTAATCCCGATAGAAAAATTTGACGACCAACGGTGGGGCCAACGGTGTCAATTTGAGTTCCTTTTGGGTCAAATGCTCCGATTTTTTCACTTAAAGCATTTTGCAAATTGGTTCGTTCTTCAACATTTAAGCTTTTTGTCCGAATCGAAACAATTTGTTTATCGTTTTTACCCGCATCTTTATCTAACAGTTGAATGGAACTATTTGCTAAACCTTGAGTTGCTAAAACCTCCCGAACTTCAGTCAGATCAATCGGGCCATTACAATTATTGGGAACCGAACAATCGAGTTCCAACTGAAGACGAGTTCCTCCGACAAAATCTAACGCCGGACGTAACGGTGCGCCAATATCCGGGCGAGTCCAAGAAATCGCCATAGCAATAATTCCAGCCAGAATAATCGCAGCAGAAATCGCCCACCATAAATTGCGTTGTTTAATAACACTAAAAGCCATAAATTAGTTAATTGTTGACGGTTGACGGTTGACGGGTACGGACGGGGAAACCCCGCCCCTACGACGGTTGACGGTTGATTGTTCCCTAATTACTAATTACTGATTACTGACTACTGAGAGATTTTTTTCAAATTTGGGCAGAATAATTCAGGTTTTCTTAACTCTGGAAAATCAAGAACGAGGAAGAGAAAACTACGACTACAAGTAATGGCAGTAAACATACTCACCGCTACCCCTAGTCCTAATGTTAAGGCAAAACCTTTCACTAATCCTGTACCTAACCAAAATAGGGCGACACAAGCAATAACCGTTGTGACGTTACCATCTAAAATGCTACTAAAAGCACGATAAAAGCCTGATTCTACAGAACGATATAGGGTTTTTCCCGCTCTCAATTCTTCACGAGTTCGTTCAAAAATTAGAACGTTAGCATCCACCGCCATCCCAATACTGAGAATAAAACCTGCAATTCCCGGTAACGTTAAAGTTACACCCAATAAATCAAATAGGGCTAAACTTAATAACGCATAAATCAATAACGAAAAATCCGCTATTAAGCCCGGTAATCGATAATAAACAATCATGAAAATCAGGACTAAAATTAAACCCGTTACCCCAGCATAAACACTCTTGTTAATACTATCTCGTCCTAATGTAGCCCCAACGGTTCTATTTTCCACAATTTCCACGGGAACAGGTAAAGCCCCACCTCGCAATTGTACCGCTAAAGCATTAGCTTCTTCGGCGGTAAATCGTCCTGTAATAACGGCTCGACCTCCTGTAATTCCTGTATCGGCAAATTCTACAGGAACCGACGGGGAGCTTAATAAATTATTATCTAGAAAAATCCCAATTGTTCGCCCAGTTCCGGCTAAATTTTTAGTGAGTTCAGCGAAGTTGTCGCCCCCTTCAGAACTAAACACTAAACCAATATTCCAGTTTCCTCCACCTTGGACAGGTTCAGGATAGGCATCTTTTAAATCTTGCCCTCTCAAAATAGGACTATTATAGAGTTGAGCGATCGCTGCATTACTCTGATTCAAAGATTCAATCGCTTTCGCTAAAGCTTGAGAATCTCCCTTTTTTTTAGCCTCTTCAATTTGTTGTTTAATTCCTTGCTGAACTTGCAATTCCACCGGAAGTTGTTGTTCTGTTCCCGGCTTTTGTTCGCGGAAATCTAATTGCGCCGTTCCTCCTAAAACTCGTTCTGCTTCTTCCGGGTTATTAACCCCCGGTAACTGTACAACAATTTGATCTTGTCCAACGGTTTGTACTAAAGCTTCCGATACTCCCAGTTCATTCACCCGGTTTTCAATCACGCTTTGAACAGACGTTAGAACCCGTTCATCAATGATTGGAACCGCTTCTGAAGGCTTCAATTGAATGGTAAGTTGAGAACCTCCCCGTAGGTCTAAACCTAATCGTAAAGGAACATTAGCAAGGACAACAATGGAGGCAATAATCACCACCAAAATTAGAATTAAAACAGAACGTTGTTTTCGCATCGTAATCAGTTATCAGTTATCAGTTATCAGTTATCAGTTATCAGTTATCAGTTATCAATTGTAGGGCGGGGTTTCCCCGTCCGCACTCAGTCATCATTTTTTAACCTTGAGTTAATAGTTGTCAACTATTAACTATTAACTCTTTCACTGATGACTGATGACTGATGACTGATAACTGAAAAAGCTGATTAAAATTTCTTACTTAGAATCTTCTGAACACCCTCAACAATTTGCTCTGGTTGAACAATCGTGAGTCGTTCTAAAGCTCCATTGTAAGGTGTCGGAATATCTTGGGATGCTAACCGCAATACAGGCGCATCTAATTCATCAAAAAGACGATCATTAATTGAAGCGGTAATTTCTGCTCCCAGTCCCCCGGTTTTCATACATTCTTCAACAATAATCACGCGATGAGTTTTGCAGATGGATTCACCAATCGTATCAAAATCCAAAGGTTTGAGAGAAATTAAATCAATCACTTCAGGATCATAACCCTGTTTCACTAAAGTCGGAACCGCCTGCATCACATGATGACGCATCCGAGAATAAGTCAAAATCGTTACATCTTTTCCGCGTCTGACCACTTCCGCTTTATCAATCGGGACAATATATTCTTCGTCGGGGATATCTTCTTTGAGGTTATATAATAAAACGTGCTCAAAAAACAAAACCGGATTATCATCTCTAATCGCCGCTTTCAGTAACCCTTTGGCGTTATAAGGAGTCGAACAAGCGACCATTTTTAACCCAGGAACTGATTGAAAATAAGATTCTAACCGTTGAGAGTGTTCCGCACCCAATTGACGGCCCACACCCCCAGGGCCACGAATCACCAAAGGCATTTTAAAATTTCCGCCAGAGGTATAACGCAGCATTCCCCCATTGTTAGCAATTTGGTTGAAGGCGAGTAACAAAAATCCCATGTTCATCCCTTCAATAATCGGCCGTAACCCCGTCATTGCAGCGCCAACGGCCATTCCGGTAAAACTATTTTCTGCAATGGGAGTGTCTAAAACCCGCAAATCTCCATATTTTTGATAAAGGTCTTTCGTGACTTTGTAGGAACCGCCATAGTGACCCACATCTTCTCCCAACACAAACACGGAGGGGTCACGAGCCATTTCTTCATCGGTTGCTTGTCTCAGCGCATTAAAAAGTAGGGTTGGTGCCATTGCAATTGTTGATAAGCGAGTGTGGATCACAGCTAATCTTACCAAAAGATTGAGTTTAAACCTTCCCTGATTCCAATTATGGGTTTGAGGGTTGAGTCCCACTAGGGTTTGGGAACTTTCCTCAGACTGACCTATCCTAGTCATGATGATCCATTTTTAATCTTGCGATGGACTTCCCTCAGTCTGTTTGTCTGTAGCCGAAGAAAGGGTAACGATAGTTGAGTTTGCGACTACTAAGGATTTAATTAGGGTTTATAATGATACTGACTTAGCTAGAGTTGAGGGTTTAAATTTAGAGAATTGGGTAGAATTATAAAATTTATCCTTGATGAACTATTTAACACCAAAACAAAAACAAGACTTAGCAGAAATAGCTAATAATCATCCTAATTTACAATGTGTTCAATGTGCTTTAGCTATCAAAAAATATTTGCAACTGGAAGGAATTCAAGGTAAATTAATTAAAGTTAATACACAAGCAGATTTAGATTATCGTAACTGTTTTCTTTATGATGATAGTATTGGAGGTGATGCAATTTCAGAAACAGGATACCATGAAGGAGTAATAGTTATCCTAGATGAAGTTGAGATTGTTTTTGATAATCACCATCCTCAAGGAATACCTAAAATAGAATGGTTGGCTAATTTTCAATTTTTTGGTAAAATTCACTTAGGACAAGAGTTAATCATCACTGAAGAAGATTTTTAGTAAAAACAAGGAATAAATTTATGCTAGATTTAACTCCAACAAACGGCAATAAAAATACTCAAGAATATCTCTATGATTTATTAGCAAGAATTAAACAACGCCCGGGAATGTATTTAGGAAAAGTATCTCTAACTCGTTTAAAAATGCTATTAATGGGTTACAGTATGTCAAGAGGAGAGTTAGGGTTACAATTAACACAACAAGAAAAACAATTTGCTCAATTTCAGCAATGGATACAAAAGAAATATCAAATTAATTCGGCTCAAGGTTGGGAAACAATTATTTTATCTCAAGTAGAAGACGAAAAGTTAGCTTTTGATTTATTTTTTGAGTTATTTGAGCAATTTAATATTGAGTTTATTCCCTTAGATAAGACTGCTCTAAATGTAGGTAAATAATAATATTTTTTAATAACTGTAGGGTGAGCAATTAGCATTTTTTAAATATAGGTAAATAATAATAAAGCGATCGCACCTCAATTTCTCCCCAACGGTTGAGTTCAGCCACCACAAAAAGCCTCCAACTTCCATCAAATAATCTCTAGGAGGTCGGCTGTAATAATTTGTTATCCGGCTGATTACGAGGTTTGAGTGGGGTTGAAATAGTTCGTCTGTCGCTATTAGATTGTTTTTTACGAAGATCATCGCAAATTGCTTGCAAATCATAGTTAAAGGACTTTGCGTGTTCTTCACGTATTCTGTAAATCTCTTCGAGAACTTCATCTTTCCACATCATTAATCTCCCATTAGTTCATTAGGTGTACAAATCGTTGGCAACTCGTATCCGGCTTCCATACTTAATTGTGCAAGTTTCTTTTGTATTTGAGCGTTGGCAATATGTTTGCAGTTCCATGTTAACAGATAGTCGATTGCGTAAACTGTTGCGACTGCAATATGAACTGTAGATTATCCACATCAGACTACTGTGGCTTCAGAGGAAGTAACGTAATATAATAGTATCCAAAACTGTTTAATCTTGCAGTAAAATTATGACTCAAGGAATTAATGAACCTAGAATTAAAGAAAATACACTGTTAGATAAATTTAGAAACCTAACAACTGAACAACAAACCATTTTAGATTTTATTGAATTTATGGATAGTAAAAAACATAAATTACAAGAAAATCAAGAACAAGAAGTCTCTGCTTATGATTTAGCTCAGGAATGGGCTGGTTCTGTAGAAAGTGGAATTGGGGATTTATCTACTAATAAAAAGTACCTTCAAGGATTTGGTCAATAATGCAATCAGACATTATTATAGATACTTCCCCTTTAGTTGCTTTTATTGATAAAAGTGATAATTTTCATCAGTGGACAGTGGAAACATGGAAAAAGTTACGTCCTCCTTTATTTACTTGTGAAGCAGTTATTGCGGAATCTTGTTTTTTATTGCAAAATGTTCATGGGGGTGAAAATTCTATTTTATCTTTATTGGAAGCATAAGTAATTAAAATACCTTTTAATTTAAGTAAAGAAGTAATAGAAATAAAAAAAATAATGAAACAATATCAATCTGTTCCGATTATTTAAAATATGCTATAATTTTAAAAACTAAATTTGACATGGTAAACCATGAAATTATCAATTGATGACGACATTACAAAAGAAATGCTGACAGAAATAATGGTAGAAATTATTAAAACTAAAAAAGATTTATTTTATGATCTTATCCTAGAAGCATTGGAGGAAATTTCTCTAGCTAATGCTATTAAAGAAGGAAGACAAGATGATTTTGCTTCTGAAGAAAAAATATTTGCTTTATTAGATAGTGAAGATTAATGAAAATCAAATTTGAATCAAGATTTGAAGAAATTAACAAAAATTAATGACACAAAATGGTAAAAATAAGTTAAGCTAAGTAAAGATCATCAAGTTAAATTGTTCGATTTATTTATGAATAGTTTATTATCTGAACAAATTTTACCCCTAACTATTCCCGAAAAGCTTCAATTAATAGAAGAAATTTGGGATAGTGTTGTTATGGATGCTGATCAAATTCCTTTAACTCAATCTCAGAAACAGGAATTAGATCGGCGTTTAGCATCTTATCAAAATTTTGAAAATGAAGGTAAATCTTGGGAAGTCGTTAAGCGAAGAATTATTAAAGATGACATATAAAATTAAAATTTCAGAGGAAGCTGAATTAGATTTAGATGATGCTTATCAGTGGTATGAATCACAAGTTAACCAACTTGGATCAGAGTTGATTCGAGTTGTAGATCAAAATTTAGCTTTAATTCAACAAAATCCTCTCGCTTATCCCATTATTTATAATAATGTACGCCGGAAATTATTGCCAAGATTTCCCTATGGTTTGTTTTATGTAATTCACGATGATATTATTTTTATCTTGGCTTTTTTCCATGTTAAGCGTGATCCTCAACAGTGGAAAAAACGTTTCTAGCGATCGAATCATCTCAAAAAATTACAAGGTTATGATACATTCTATCTTATCTGTTTAGGCAACTATAGGGTAGGGATAGAATTGAGTAAAGATACAATTATTTTTACTAGGTTTTTACATCGGAAAGATATTTATAAATTTTTCCCTTGATTAGCAAAAAATATGTGATTGCCAATCAATAAACATAAAACGCCTTACATATCAAGAATCGATCGCACCCCCAAACTCCTCTACACATCAAAAAGCTAAAATATTCTAATTTAATTGCCAAATTTTAATAGTTTGATCATTACTTGCAGTTGCTAAAACTTGACCATCAGGGCTAAATTCGACACAATTTACATAACCTTTATGTTCTGTTAAATTATATAATATTTCTCCTGTTGATACATCCCAAATTTTAACTGTATTGTCATTACTTCCACTAGCTAATAGTTTACCATCAGGACTAAATGCGATAGAATTAATCGCGTCTTGATGTCCTGATAAGGTTTTTATTAATTGACCATTTTTAGGATTCCAAAATTTAATTAAATTATCCCATCCTCCACTTGCTAAGATGTTTCCTTGGGGGTTAAATGAGATAGTTTTGTTTATAGCAATTCCAACCTTATTATTATAGATTTTAATCCCAAAATAAGCATCTTTCAATAATTCTAAATTCCATGTAGAATCTTTTATTGTTCTAATTAAATTTCCTGTTTTCATATCCCATAAATTAATAAGTCCATCCCTACCTGAACTAGCCATAATTTGACTATCAGGAGTAAATGATAAACATAAAGAATCCAAAAGATAATGACATCCTAAATAATATACTTTTTCTTCTGATTGAATATTCCATATTACAATGTATTTACCATTGTATAATAAATTATCTTGATCCAGAACAAATGTACCTGAAATAACAGTAACAATTAATTTGCCATCAGGACTAATTACAAGAGAATAAACTCCAGATCCTAAATAACCATAATGACCTAATGTTAAAGTTTTTATTTGATTACCTGTATCTGTTTCCAAAATATTAATTTTGTCGCCAAACGCTGTATCTATTGTAGCAATCATTTTTCCATTAGGATGTAGAGCAAAACTATAACCTCCTTCTTTATAAGTAGTAATTAAAGTACCTGTTATCCAATTCCATAGATCAATTCCCGTATAATAAGAAGAACTTGCTAAACTTTTACCGTCAGGATTAAATTCAATCTTATTAGGTCTTTTTTGATATGAATTACTGTTTTTTTTGTCTAAATTAATATCAAAAGTTTGAATACATTTTAAAGAAGGATAAACACCAAAAACATTAAATAACTTATTAAGAATATTTTGCTTAGGTTTATTTACAACACCCACGACGACAGTTTTAACAGGTTGTAAAATCTCTAAAACCTCATCAACAGACTGATATCTCTTACTAACATCAATCTTTAACATCTTATCTAAAATTTGACTTAGATTATTACTAACTTGTATCCCTCTTTGACTTAAAATATCTTGCCATAACCAACATTTTTTCATTGGATTATATAATTGATGAGGAGGTGTTCCTGTTAATAAATGAATACAAGTAGCACCTAAAGCATATAAATCACTGGCAAAATAAGCCTCACCATAGAGTAATTGTTCTTGTGGTGCATAACCCATTGTACCGCCAATTGTACCCACAGCCATGACAGTTTGACTTAAATCTTTTGATAAACCAAAATCAATTAATACTAATAAACCATCTTTTCTCCTCATTATATTTTCTGGCTTAATATCTCGGTGAATTACCCCTTTTTTATGAATAAATTTTAAGACAGGTAAAATATCATGTAAAAATTCATTAATTTCCCATTCAGAAAAACTACCTTTTTGCTTTAATTCTTGTAACAAATCTTCACCATCAATAAATTCTTGAACTAAATATAAAAAACCTTCCTGTTGTGAATGTGCTAGTAAACGAGGAATTTGTGGAGATTCATCTCCTAATTGATCTAAAACCATTGCTTCACGGTTAAATAATTCAGTCGCTTTTTGTAAATTATTAGGATCATTTGCTATATTAGGATGAGGACAAAATTGTTTAATTACACAACGTTTTTTAGTAGGAGTTTTTTCATCTATTGCTAAATAATTTTTCCCTTGTCCTCCACCGCCTAAAAAAGAAATTGGAAGATAACGATTATCTAGTAAAATATTTTTTTGACAAGATAAACATACAATTGTTCCATCAGGATTTTGGGGATTTATACAAAAAGGATTTAAACAGTAGTTTACCATCACTAATTCTACCATTATAAACAAAAACTATTAAACCACAGCAAACTCAGTCAATTTACGAGTTTCAGGATCATGAAAAGCTAAAACAATATCGGATTTAGGTACACCTTCGGCTAATAATTCATTAGCAATACCTTCCTCTGTCCAATCTTCCTCAATATAAATTTTCTCATTTTTAATACGAATATGAACATGAGTATTATTAATTCTCTTTTGATTAACCCAATCTACAGACATCCATAAATAATGATCATGAGTTTCATCAAAAATTAAACAAGTTTCATATTTTTTCTTAGATGAACGATTAGCAAGATAATCATGTTCTGTTAATATTTTTTTAATAGTTTGACGATAATTAGTTAATTTATCCATTGTACTATTTCCTCCTTATCCGTATTAACAACAAGTAAAGCAACTTGATTTAATTTTACTACAGCTTGAATTGATTTTCTTTGAAAAAAAGTGTCATAAATTTCATCTTTAATCGCTAAGTAAATTTCTTGGTATTCATCTCGAAGCTCATTGAATTAAATTACGATACAGTATATATTGTCCTAAAGCCAATTCAAAATCTTTCATTAATGAAGAACTAATAAAACTTTTAATCTCAATAATAATTTTACGTTGTTTTTGTTCTTCTGAAATGACTTTTTCTACTGCTAAATCAGGATAAAGTTCAACATCCTCATATTCCAGAGGATAGGGATCGGCTGTCATCGTCCAACCCTCTTTAATTAAAGCATTTTTAACCGCTTCATGGTAAACATCTTTTGCTGGCATTGTCCTCCTTGTAATTTACAGGACTTAGGCACGAGGGTCAAAAAACCCAGTTTCTTGTACCGTTTTTATCATTAAACTAATTACCGCGTTGTACAAGCCCAGACTTGAATTCTGCAAGTCCCTGTACCGCATCCCGACAAAGCAGTGGCTTCGGCTTGTTCACGGGTTACAGCCCATCCCCAGCCCAAGTTTCCTAATTGATCCTTAGCCACTGCGCCACAGGCATTTTTAAACCAAACCTGGACTTGACAATCAGATTTACCACATTCTCTCAATGCCTTTTGTTCGGCTTCTTGTCGAGTCAGATAATCGTAACCATAACCCCAACCCCCTGATGCTGAGGTTGCGATCGCTCCATAACGATCCGGTTGAGCAACTGCGACCCCAGCCATTAAACCTTCAAGAACAAGAATAGAAGCACTGATTAACAGAAAATGTTGTTTAGCCATTCCCATAAATTAATTGAACCCAACAGAATCGATCATCCTAAATTTTAGGGATTATTGTAAGTTTCTGAAAGCGGTAAATAAATCGTCATCACGTTTCCTTGTTGGGGGCGCTGTTTAACAACCAGTTTCCCTCCTAAAGCTTGAAATAAATTTTTAGTCACCGCCAGATTCAGGCTTAAACTTCCGGTTTCCGGTTGGAACATTAACAACGGCCCTATTGATTTTAACGGAGATTGGGGAGACACGGCAAATGTAGAATCACCCTCTTGTTCCGGTTGGGGATGGGATTCTAATTGTAATTTTAATTGATGTCCGGCTAATCTCACCCCCACTTGAATATGACTACCATCGGGAAGACTACGGGTAAAATTTTCAATCACTCCCGTTAATACTTGATCCAGCATAGTAGGATCACTGATTACAGTCGGTAATTTTTGGGGTAAAATTACCTCTAAGGTTTGGTTACGCTGACTCGTGTGTTTTTGCCACCGAGGAAGGCTACTTTGAAACACATCTCCTAATGACATAGCGGTTAAAGGTAAAGGTAGGGGTTTCTCGTCTCGATGACCTCGGCTACTTTGTCGAGCTTGTTCTATTTCTAATTCAACAGCCCGGAAAATCAAATTAAAGCGATCAATTTGGGTTGTGCATTCTTGATCAATCATTTCTAAACGCTTCCGAATCACGTCCGGGGGAAGGTCTGGCCGTTTTAATAACAGTCGCGTTAAGGTGCGAATCGTAGCTAACGGGGTTCGGACTTCATGGGCGATCGCTTGTAATAATTCCACTTCTGCGGTTTGGATGGGATTGTCCAGAATGGGTGTTTCTGGGGATTGAGAAGACGGTTTCGGACTAATTTTTTCGGCAACTTTAGCTAATTTAGGGACTGTAATTGTAACGGTTTTTAAATTATTGTTTAAAGGGTTTACTTCAGCTTTTTTATTGATTTCTAAACATAAATTATTTAAGAGTAAACGACTGAATTTCATCACCGTTTGATAACTCGGTTCAATGGGCAAAAATTGGGCAATATTTTCCTCTAATTTGGCTTTCTGTCTAGCGATTTCCATTCTTAATTCACGGTTTGCTGTTCCTTGAATTAAGTCCATGCGATCGCGCAGCATTAATAAGGCTTTTTCAACAATATCAGGATTAAAGGAAAACAGAAAAGCCGGATTTCCTTTTGGATCTTGACCCAAAACCATGATCAAACTAAACTGACGAGTTAAAACTAAACAAAACTGTTCTTTGACTAAGGGATCTTTCCCATGTAAAGGACAGGCTAAGGTTTCAGGGAGGGAAGTAGACGTTCCATCAGAAGGCGGAAGCAAGGCTAAAGGATGGCGTAATTTTAAGACTAATTCATCTCCTAATTTTGAGAGATCATGAGTAAAAATTTGGGTGGCAAAATGAATCGCTAAATAGGGATGAATTAAAACGGGAACTGGCCCGGAAATAATTAAGCCTAACGAAGATAAAGGGTTAGATTTTAGAGAAGGACAATTTGAAATAGTATTAATCGATTCTGCATTCGCTTTTAATCGAATTTCTTCTAATAAAAAATTAATAGATTTAACCCCGCTATACCATTCTTTTTCTGCTTTTGAATAGGGTTTAAAAGTAAAAGAATCCTGAAAATTATTGTCTGCATGATCGAGTAGTTGAGACGAAGACAAAGAACTCAAAGAATGAGTTTCATCTTCCGCTAAAATATCGCTAAGTGTGGGTAATAATATTTCATTCATCATTGTGCACCAAAACTGTTTGTGAAATTTAAAAATAAAATTTAGAAATAAATTGAATCCTACTCTTACTCGCGCTCCAAGCAAGATTAGTTCTCCTTTCAGAATAGCCATATTTCCCTAATCGTATATTCGTAGAACCGAACCCCCTAGGGGGGAGTTTACCCCGGAAGAGGGGAGAAGGGGACAGGGGGAGAAGAGGGGGAAATCAATGGCTCCTAATATTCTGACTCCTGACTCCTACACTGATAACTGATAATGCGGATACTTGATAACTGTCAACACCCCCAATATGATGCAAAATAGGGAAATATAGTCAACATTGCTGACCATTATGCCCAGTTTGCTTGCTGATGTGAAGAATCTGTTAGCCGATTTAATGGCCCGTTACCAATCCCAAGTGGATTATTTAGCAATTCGTTTGGAAGAAGCGGAAGAAACAGATATTTTGTTACGCAGAGATCGGATTGAAACCTTAAGTGAAGGACTTTCTATTGGCGGTCAAGTCCGCGCCTGTTATCGAGGAGGATGGGGGTTTTCTAGTTTTAATCGACTTTCAACCCTAGAAGATCGCATCGGTGAAGCGATCGCAGCCGCAAAACTCATAGGCGACGAAGAAACTCTGCTTGCTCCCATTCCCATTATTCAAGATAGCTGTACCTTACCGTTAACGGGAACCGATCCGCGTCAAGTTCCCCTGGCCCAAAAAAAGGAACTCTGCGATCGCTATGGTCACATTCTCCGCAGTGTTGATCCCCGTATTGCCACTATATCTGTACGCTACAATGACAGCACCCAACGGTTAATTCTGATCACCTCCGAAGGCACTTTCTTAGAACAATCCTGGGTGGATATGGAAATGCGGTTTGCAGCCACCGCCAGGGATGGGGAAACCGTACAAACCGGGCGAGAAACCACAGGTTCCCGCAAAGCCTATGAAGATTTAACGAATTTAGATGAGCAAGTTCGCAGTGCGGCGCAACGGGCGGTTAATTCCTTAGCACTTCCCCCCGTTAAAGGCAATATTTATACCGTTGTCATTGACCCAATTTTGTCCGGTTTATTCGTTCATGAAGCCTTTGGTCATTTGTCTGAAGCGGATATGGCCTATGAAAATCCAGATATCTTAGAAGTCATGACCCTGGGCCGTCAATTTGGCCCCAAAAACCTACAAATCTTTGATGGTGCTGCCCCTCCTGACCATCGGGGAAGCTATAAATATGATGATGAAGGAACTCCGGCGACCACCACACAACTGATTCAAGATGGCGCGTTAGTTGGTCGCCTTCATTCCCGCGAAACCGCAGGCAAATTAGGGGAAGTTCCCACTGGAAATGCCCGGTGTTTAAATTATCATTTTCCTCCGTTGGTGCGAATGACCAACACCTGGATTGAAAGGGGGGATACGTCCGTTGAAGATTTATTCAGTGATGTTAAAGAAGGGGTTTATGCTCGCAATTGGTTAGGGGGAATGACCAATGGCGAAATGTTTACATTCAGTGCAGGAGAAGCGTGGATGATTCGGAATGGTAAACTCGCAGAACCGGTTCGGGATGTGACGTTATCAGGAAATGTCTTTACAACGTTAACAGATATTGAAGCCATTGGCAATGACTTCTACTGGGATGAATCGGGGGGTTGTGGAAAAGGGGGACAAAATGGTTTACCCGTAGGCTGTGGAGGCCCTAGTTTACGCATTCGCAATGTGGTTGTCGGAGGAGAAGCAATAGAATGACAAAACAGAATCGAGCCTTGAAATCTAAGTCATTCGTTTAAATCTGTGATTAACTGTCTCGTCGCCCATCACCCGGTAATGGTGCTTTATCACTGGGATCTTCATCTTCATGGTTGTGGTGGGCAACTTTTATATCAGAATTCTTGGGATACACTAGCGTATTGCTAGATGGGAAAGACTGAATTTGTTTGACATCAAGCTGTTGAATTGTTTGAAGTTGGGGGTTAAAACTGGGAAGTAAACCCACAACGGTACTCATCATTAAGACGGTAATGAAGTTAGACATTTTCGGATTAGGTATTTAGGTGGCTATTTTTCAATACCAAGGTTTGACTTCTTCATCCGGATCGTTGATAAAATCCTCATTATGATCCCCTGATCAAAAAAATGATCAAATCCCGTGTATTTAGGCTTTAGACTTGCACAACTTTTAAGGAATCAACGGGTTAGGAACAGGATAAAAACATAAAATATTGTCAACGTCAGGTCAGGTGAAGAAAATAGAAAATCGATGAAAAATGGAGCTAAAGCTTATAAAATTTAGAGAAAAAAATGGAGTGAGTTTCCAACACCAAGAAGTCTATCAGGATTAGCAGGTAGCTTCTTAACTCACTCCTATGGGGTTTTAATCAGAATCATTAACGTCCGCTGCCTCGGTGAGGAACAGATTTTGGATCAACTTCTGGATTCGTTTCTGTGGCAAGAACGACTGTTACTTCGTTAGTTGGAGATAAAGCAACATGAATAGGAGTAGGATTGTGATGATTCATACCAGCTAATAACAAAGTAGAGAGTAAAATAGTGCTATAGATTCGCATAACAGTTGTCCGTCTTAGAGTGTCCATTCTCTAATACGAGTTGACTGAAATTAATCCGGTAAAAACCGTAAACTTTTCCACAATTATTTTTCAGTCCAGTGATAGGACAATCGATTTAAACTTGATGTAGCAGAGAAGATAGGCACAACTCATCAAGGCATCAAGATCTGAAGTGATAACAAGTGACTGAGGGTCTGGGTTAAGGTCTAAGGATGGTGTTATAATAAAAAGGATTAATCCGGTGATCAAAATCAGGTTGGCACTCTCAATTATGACCACACAAGAACAAAAACATCCTCAATACAATACAGACCGAAAGATTGTTAGTAGTTTTTTAGAACAAGAAGCAACCGATTATAATCTTGCTGAATTAGCACGTCTAAAAATTCGCTATCGAGGTTTTCCCGGTGCAAGAGATATTCAAAATGATTTAGAAAAAATTTTACAAATCTGGGGATATACTGACGAAAGTTTATTTGAAAAGACTCGTCAAATTCACGCTACGGGTCAAATTTATCGGGGAAAAAAGAGCGATCAAGAAGATTGGATTTGAGTGGGTATTGTGTTTTCTTCATTGTCCCGATGGCAGTTTCCGGGTAAAGGTTGATCTTGGAAAAAAACGATCCTCTCAAATTTCCCCTGTGTTATTGTAGGTTTTGTGGCAATTTTGTGTAAATATAGAAAAGCTGTCTGATCAAAGTACCCGTAATAGTTACAGGTGCTCGTACCAGAGAGTTAGAGAGGAAATACTAGGTTAGAATATATGAAGGTTGGCGATCGCGTTACGGTTAAAGCATCTGTTATCGTGTATGTCCATCCCGAACATCGAAATCAAAAGTTTGATGTGCAGGGATTGGAAGGAAATATTGTATCTGTTATTACTGATTGGCATGGAAGACCCATTAGCCCCAATTTGCCTATTGTTGTCGATTTTGGCAATAAATTTAAAGCTCACTTCCGAGAAGATGAGTTAGAATTGATACAATAGTTGAAGAATACAAAAGACAGGAAACAGGAGGATTGGGGATGAATTGTTTCTCCGATCTCCTATTTTCCCCCTAAAAACCAGCCGAAAATATTAATATCGCCTCGCATTTTTTCCAGTTCTTGACGGTGACGGGCGGCGGTTTGATAGTACCAATGACAATATTGCTCAAATTCTTCCCGATATTCAACTTCTTGATGAAATTCACGGGTCAGTTGATGAGCTTTGAGAACTTCCGCCGCTGGTGGACTGGGTTGTTGAACAATCTGTTCCCATTCAAATGGCATGATCACACAATCCTAAATTAAGGATACTGTCACCTTAACACAATTTTTTTATAACCAACCCCGCCAGCGATAAACCCCTAAGCCAATATATTCTTTTAATGCTTGGGTGGTTTGATGCAGAGACAGGGTATCGGGTATCCAACTCAGTAGAATTCCTTGCCAAGTTTTTTGAGCTTCATTAATTTCTGAAGGAATCATTAAAAAGTCCGTTGGCGCTGGAATAACATTGATGCCTTGACGCTTAAAAATCAAGAGCGATCGCGGTGTATGTAAGGCTGAGGTCACTAATAAAACCGGATCTTTAATATTTTTTTCTTCTAAAATTTTTCGGACATTAACTGCATTTTCATAGGTATTTAATGAAGTCGGATCTTGTAAAATAGCGGAGGGAGGGACACCCATAACTTCAGCAATTTTTGCCATATCTTGAGATTCAGGATCGCCCCCTCCTTGCCAATTAATTCTTCCCCCACTTAAGATTAACCAAGGGGCTTTTTTCTGACGATATAATAAGGCTCCATATAAAATGCGATCGCCTGCTTCTCCAACATCAACCCAAGGACGAGGGGATAAAGCGGGTTTTGTTCCCCCTCCTAAAACAATGATCGCCGCAGCATTAGGAAGTTCACCTTGGGGAACATTTTGAGATTCCAATGATCGGACTAATCCTTGAGCAACACTTCGACTACTTCCTAAGAGTAAAATGACTAAAGCACAACCAATGACTGCACCTGTCCATCGGGGATATTTCCATAAAGTAAAGAGTGCTAAAAACATTAATAAACAACTCAATCCTAATGGATAAATAAATAAAGGTAAAAGTTTAGATAAAAACAGAAACATAGGATAAAATTAATATAAATAACGAATAAGGTTTAATCTTTATTGCGTTTAAACATCCAGCCTAAAAGGGTTGTAGCTTGGGTTGGACGGGGAGTGGATTTAGCTTGGGGGGGTAAGAGTTTAGATTTAACCAAAATGTCTGAAAGATTATCAGTAATCACTTCAATTTCAAAGGGTTCTGACTGTTCTGGTTTTTGATCAATTTGCCACCATTTTACTAAACAACCTACAGACCATCCTGATAGAATCCCTAGCCCTAAACTCGTAAATAAGGAATCCCCCAATACAATAAAGCAGAGGGTAAAAAATAAGCCTGTACTAAATCCTGTACGAAATGCTAAGGATGATTTTAACATATTTTTTTTTGAATTAAGGATATTTTATTGGGGAGTCAGAACTCCTATCCTTGTAATTTTAACACGTTTCAATGAATTGAGGATTCAAAAATTTATCGTTTTTGACTTGAGATTGAAGACCGGGAAGAATTGTAAGCGGGAATCAAACAAGCATTCCCCAGTTTATGTTCAGGATGTTGTTTGGCAGATTCCACATTTTGATAGAGATTATCAATGATTTTATTTCCTTCTATAGTCAACGATAAATAATACAAACCCGTTTGGATATATTGAGCAACAACGTTATTAAAAAATTTGGGATAAGCTTCTCGAATATGATCAGGATGAGCATACCCAAGCTGTTGATTTGTTCCCGTTTCTTCAAATTCTTGAAATAAATTCGGCATTTTTTTAAGATACTTCTGATCAGCTAACTGACCAATTAAATCCGCCGCCCGAATTAAACCCGGATAATCTGTTGTATCTCGATGTTCTTCATCATTGGGAACGGGAAAACGAGTTAACTCAATATAATTTTGAAGGGTGGTAATATTAATCAGGGGGTTCTGCTCAAAATATTCTTGAACAAACTGCTTTCCCCGATCAATATGATAAGGGGTAAGGCTGGCATCTGTTGCTTCAGGAGGAAGTTGAATTAGGCCTTTATTTTGTCCTGTTGCATAAATTCTATCGGGGATTTTGTCTGAGGCACAAATGCCTTTAATATAGCCAATATCATGACACAGTAAAGCAATGATGCTATGGAGCCACTCCCTAGGGGAAACGTTTCCTTCGCTTAGATATTTTCCCTGTAAAATTGCTTGTCCGGCTAAGGTCACTAAAATTGTATGTTCTACGTCGTGGTAAGGTGCGTCACTGTGTAAAATTTGATGCAAAGCAAAGTCAGCAACTTTAGCAATTAAGGACGCATAATTCAGGTGTTGGCGACCATAAACTTGATAGTAACCTGTGTATAAAGAATGAATGCAGTCTTGAATCATAAAAACTTGGGTCTGGTAGCACATAAGGAGGGTTTTGGTTAAGGAGACAGGGGGGGTCTTCATACAATTGTTATGGGGGATGGATTACTTATAGTTTGATTCAATTTGAACCCAATGAAAACCAGAAAAGC
The DNA here is from genome assembly GCF_014697575.1 of Planktothrix sp. FACHB-1365. Taxonomy (GTDB): domain Bacteria; phylum Cyanobacteriota; class Cyanobacteriia; order Cyanobacteriales; family Microcoleaceae; genus Planktothrix. The sequence goes on from NZ_JACJSC010000007.1 coordinate 116,453, forward strand.
CCATGAGTTTTGCCAAATTTTTACCAACCTGTAAAATCCTTTTGAGGCTAAGTTATATTTTATCGTAGTTTTTCTCCTCAAAACCCCATAAAACCTCAGAAATATTCAGGAGGAGATAACTTAGATTGGGTCATATCACAAGTGTCTATCAACTTTCAGTGATTTCCCTCACACTGGCAATACCAAAAATACTTATAATAAAAATTTACCAGTTCCTAGAGGGTATCATGGTGACGGATAAGAGAACTTTTTTCACAAATCTTAATTAAGATTGTAGCATCACCAGTTTAATCAAAGTGGTTTTGGCTGAATAAACCAAAGGGATTATCACAAGACTATGGATGCTAAAGTAGCACTAGAATGGGTTGACCAATTAGTTTTTGAGCATCAAGGGAAGCATCTCAATGATTTAGAGCGAGAAGTTTTTCTGGGTTCTTGGGATGGCAAAAGTTACCCAGAAATTTACCCCTTGAATCCAACTTATCTTGAAAAATATGTAGGTTATAAACTTTGGCAAAAAATTTCTCAAGCGTTGGGAGAGAAAGTTACTAAAAAAACGATTAGAGGTGCTGTAGAACGATATCAGCAAAAAGAAAATATTATTCAAGCAACTCAAATTTCTGGGGAACTGCTGCAACTTTCAACCCCAGTTTATCGAGTGTTTGTAAGTCATGGTCATGGTGAGTTAAATCTGCGTTTAGCACAACAATTAGAAGCGGTTTTAACTCAAGTTGGAAATCCTGTATTTTTAGCAGCTTGGGAAGTGATTCGATCTCCTCTCAACCAACAGGACAGTGATTTTCTTGCTCAAATTGACAGAGAATTAAAACAGTGTGATGCTTTTATTTTATTGTTATCTCCTCAATCTAGCCATAGTGAAATGGTGATTGAAGAATTGCGTCAAGTTCGAGAATTACAAGATACTCATCCCCATCGTTTACCAAAACTTATTCCGATTTGGGTGAATTGTCCAGCGAATTTACCCTTAAATCATGATCTGAGAAGCTATTTATGGGGAACAATGCAATATACCTGGAGTGGTCAACAAGATACGGTTTTACTCCTACAAAAAATTCTCAGTGTTTTCCAGGAGTCAATTCACGAATCTCCTCCCCAATATTCACCACTAGATTGGGATGAAGCTGAACTCGAAAATCAGCCTAATCTAGTCATCCAATCTCATAAACCTCCCTCTATTTCTTCTCTCTCCATTAAACCCTTTTATTCTTCAGTAATTCCCTCTCCCTTCCCCGTCGCAGAACCTGAATTACCCAGTGGACAAGTCCGTTTAGAATCAGCTTTTTATATTAAACGGGTTCCCCATGAAGATCAATGTTATCAAGAAATTAGCCATCCCGGTGCATTAATTCGTTTAAAAGCACCCCGTCAGATGGGAAAAACTTCACTCATGGCGCGAATTTTAGAACAAGGACGAGAACAAGGTTATCGTGCAGTTCCTTTAAGTTTTCAACACGCCGATAAAACCATTTTTACGAACTTAAATCATCTCTTACAATGGCTCTGTTCTAAGGTAACTCGTAAATTAAAGTTAGCTTATCATATTCCTGATTATTGGAGTAATACTTTTGGAAGTAAAGATAATTGTACAGCCTATTTTGAAGATTATTTATTATCCCAAAGCGATCAGCCTTTAGTGTTAGGATTAGATGAAGTGGATCGGGTTTTTCAATATCCCAATATTGCTGATGATTTCTTTAGTTTACTCCGGGCTTGGTATGAAGAAGCTAACTATGGAGGGGGAGATAGTGAACTGTGGGAAAAATTGCGGTTAGTGATTGTTCATTCAACAGAAGTTTATATTCCTTTAGATATTAATCAATCGCCGTTTAATGTGGGTTTACCCATTGAATTAACTGAATTTACAGCGACTCAAGTTGAAGAATTAGCACAGCGACATGGATTAAATTGGGGAGGTGTGGAAGTTGAAACTTTGATGAGACTGGTTGGCGGACATCCTTATTTAGTTCGGGTCGCACTTTATCATCTGGTTCAATATTCAATGAGTTTAGATCAATTTGCAGAAATTGCACCAACGGAAGGAGGAATTTATAGTGACCACCTCCGCCGACATTTGTGGAATTTACAACAACATCCTCAATTAGCCGAAGCCTTTTATCAAGTGGTTTGTTCTTCTCAACCTGTAGAGTTAGAATCAATTTTAGCGTTTAAATTACATAGTTTAGGTTTAGTCCATCTCCAAGGAAATGAAGTTACTCCTCGGTTTCAACTCTATCAAAACTATTTTGGTCGTCGTTTAAAACTTAAACCCTAATTACTGACCCCCATTCTATGGATTTAATTTTTTCTCCAACCTATCATTATAAAGTCGGTGGACATCTTTCTCTGGATACCCCCAGTTATGTAACTCGACAAGCAGATCGAGAACTTTATGAAGCATTAAAAGCGGGAGAATTTTGTTATGTTTTAAATGCTCGACAAATGGGAAAAACCAGTTTACGAGTGAGAACGTTACATCAACTCCAAAATCAAGGGTTTGCTTGTGCGGCTGTTGATTTAACTAAAATTGGTTCTCAGGATATTACGCCCGATCAATGGTATGCTGGAATTATGAGGCGTTTAGTTACCAGTTTTCGACTTCCTATTCATTTAAAAGCTTGGTTACAGGAACGAGAATTTTTACCCCCCATTCAACGGTTAAGCGAATTAATAGAACAAGTTTTATTAGATTGTATTCAACAACCCATTGTTATTTTTATTGATGAAGTTGATAGTATTCTTAGCCTTAATTTTTCCACCGATGATTTTTTTGCGTTTATTAAAACCTGTGACGAATATCCGTTATTAACCTTTGCCTTATTAGGAGTAGCTTCTCCCAGTGATTTAATGCAGGATAAAAGCTACAATCCTTTTAATATCGGTCGCGCCATTGAACTGAATGGATTTTGTTATGAAGAAGCAGAACCTTTAATTAATGGGTTGGTAGGGAAAATTAATACCCCTGATTTAGTAATAAAAACAATTTTAGAATGGACGGGAGGACAACCTTTTTTAACTCAAAAACTGTGTTATTTAATTCATCAAAAAGGAAGTGAAACAACTCAACTCTTAGATCTTTCGCCTGCTCAAGTTCAGTCTTGGGTAGAACAGTTAATTTATAGCCGTTTTATTGAAAATTGGGAATCTCAAGACGAACCTCCCCATCTAAAAACGATTCGAGATCGAATTCTTAAACCCAATGAACGGATTATATCTCGCTTGAGTCTCTATGAAAATATTTTGCAAAATAAGAGTATTCTTACAGATACAACAGCCGGACAAATGGAACTGAGATTATCAGGATTAGTGGTTAAACAGGGAAATTATTTAAAAGTCTATAATCGAATTTATGAGACGGTTTTTAATCATCATTGGTTACAAAAAACCTTAGCGAGTCAAGAACCTGATTTTAATCAAGTGATTGCCAAAAAAGAGCAAAAACTCTTGTCCATGTTGCGGGAAATGGAAGGGAAAGAGTTTGATGATATTTTAAGTGAAATTTTAGGCTCAATTACATTAAAACTTGTCGAATTAATGCGAGTGGATCGGATGACAATTTATTTAATTGATAAAGATAAGAATGAAATGTGGTCAATTAGTGCGAGATCGACGGGAAATCAACCGACAAAAATTGAAATTTTAACGAATAATCAAACGGCGGGACGAGTTACCATTTATAAAAAGGCGATTCCCGCCACTTCCGAGGATACTGAGGATTGGTATTCAATTTTAGCGGAAACCCAAAATCCTCGCAGAGGATATCGCATTTATAATCAATTAACTGTACCTTTGGGAGAAGATAATAAAACAATATTTGCTTTCGTTCATTTCGTGAATAAACTTAAAAAATCTAATCTTTTAGCTAATTCCTTTCAAGATAAAATTGATAAAGTCGGATTTACTGAAAGCGACCAACAGCAATTTTTACAATATACTCCTGCTTTACACCGAATTTTAGTTAGTTGTCATGAAAGTTATAAATTAACCCAAAAAATTCAAGCTTCGGAAGCCTTAACAGAAGCAACAAGAACGGTTCATCAAAGTAGTTTAGACTGTGAAGAAATTATTCAACGGGTGATGAAAGCCGCTAAAAAATTAATGAATGCAGATCGCAGTACATTGTGGTTATTCGATAAAATTACCCAAGAACTTTGGACAAAAATTACCTTTGAAGATGGTTCTATTCGAGAAATTCGATTACAAATTGGACAAGGGTTTGCAGGAAAGGTAGCAGCAATGGGAAATGCGCTCAATATTCCTTTTGATTTATATGATCATCCTGAGTCAGAAATGTCGAAACAAACCGATCAAAAAACAGGATATCGCACTTGTAGTTTATTATGTATGCCGGTTTGGAGTCCCGATGGGGAATTGTTAGGCGTAACACAATTAATTAATAAGCGAAAACAAGGTGAATTTCCCGACTATGAAGCGGATGATTGGCCCGTAGCACCGGAATGTTTTGAGGCCAGTTTTGATGCGAATAGTCAAAAATATATGCAAATTTTTAATTCTCAAGTGGGGGTGGCATTATATAATGCACGACAATATGAAGCTCTAAAAAAACAAACAGAAAATACGCCTCAAAGTGTGATTAGTCAAACCTTAGCCATGTTAAATCAGGTGATGGATGGACAGGGGTTTGATGAAATTTTAGATGCAACATTACGATCAATTACATCCAAAACCGGAAAGTCTTTAAATGCGGATAGAACTACAATTTTTATGTTAGATGAAGAACGAAATGAATTTTGGTCAATGATTGCTGAAAGTGAAGAAAATAAGCCTTTAGAAATTCGAGTTCCCGCCGATAAAGGCATTGTGGGAGAGGTGGCTCAATTAAAACAAGTCGTCAATATTCCTTATGATTTTTATGATGATCCGAGATCAAAAACGGCTCAAGAACAAGATCAGAAAAATGGCTATCGAACTTATTCAATGTTAGCATTTCCCTTATTAAATGAACAAGGAAATTTAGTGGCAGTTGTCCAAGCAATTAATAAATTAAAATTAGGATGCGATCGCCATCTTCCCCTGTCAGAAAGAATCGATCAGCAAGGATTTACCAGCAGCGATGAAGAACAATTTTTAGACAATGCACCTTTAATTCGGATGATCTTAGAAAGCTTCTGTTCCTATCATAAAACTGCCAGAGGACAACGAGTTGCAGCCGCATTAATGGCAGCGACACGTTCGGTGAGTCAAAGTAGTTTAGAACTCGATGAAATCCTCAAGCGAGTCATGGCTGCCGCTAAGGATTTAATGATGGCTGATCGGAGTACATTATGGTTATTAGATCGCCAAAATCATGAACTTTGGACTAAAATTATTTTTAGTGATAATTCAGAACGAGAAATTAGAATTAAAGTCGGTCAAGGGTATGCCGGAAAAGTAGCAGAAATTGGAGTGACTTTGAATATTCCTTTTGATTTATATGATTATCCTGACTCAGAAATGGCGAAAAAAACTGATACAAAAACAGGATATCGTACCTGTAGTTTATTATGTATGCCTGTTTGGAACCCCGATGGCGAGTTAATTGCGGTGACTCAATTAATTAATAAAAAGAAACCCGGTGAAGAGGATGATCAAGTTTTAAGTTATAATAGCCAAGTTCCAGAAGCATTTCGAGTCAGTTTTGATGGCAATGATCAGAAATATATGCAAATTTTTAATAATCAAGTTGGGGTAATTTTACAAAATGCTGAACTTTTAGCGGCGGTTAAATTTCAAGAACAAAGTTTACGCGAAAAATTTAATACGGGGAAAATTGAAGTAGATCAATTAGAGGATTTTTGAGAAAATTAGGACGATTTTTTGCTAGGGGTAGATTTGTAAGACCTCTCCCCTGAAATTCTTTTCCTACAAGCCGGGTGAAAAGTATTAAATAGCCCAGTCATTTAAAAATACTAATGACTCGTCTTCCGCTTGTGAGGAAAAGAACTAGGGAGTTAGGTCTTAAAATTGATCAGGCAAAGCAGTTACTATAAACCTATTTTTTCATTTTTGTTCCAAAAATACAGTTAATCCTAATGATAATGTAATCACAATTACCACAACCCAAGTGATGGGAATTGAAAAAGACGGTTCTTCATCTAAGGATGAATTTAAGGCTTGATATTCAAGGGCATCTTGAAAACCGGGAAGTTGTATTGTCTTTTCTGAGTTGACAGTTTTTTCTTTAGATCCTTGTTTATTAGACCCAGATGTTGATGGAAATGAGGAAGCATCCTGATTTTTTTGATCAATATTTTCTTGATCAATCACAGTTTTTTCAATGTGTTGATCAGAGGATACATCAGGTGCAGGTTCATTGAATTCTAATTTAGGTGTCACACCTTCTAAGTTGCAGTATCCATCAAGATCTTGTTGCCCACCATCTATAGCACTTTTATCATGCCATGTTAAACAATCAAGATGTTCACCGTATTGCTTCCGTTGGAATGAAGAGTTGATTTGTTCGGGGTTAGAATTAGAATTAGCAATGGTTTCCGATGTTGATGAAATATTCAATAAATAAGCTGGATTGAGACTCGAAACACCCACTACTACTGCCACTCCACAAAGGTTAAAAACAAGTGATGAAATTTTACTGGCCATAGGTTCAGATGCACTAACGATACTGACTCTTTAGATTTAGACGTTTGACTATCGCGTTGATAATTAACACTTATATCAGATTATGGAGTTTTAGTCAGTTAGTGTTGTTACCATTCTCGTTCTAAGCGGGGAGGTAAACGCAGTTTAGGAAACCGATAAAAGGTATTTCCTTCATCATCAATTTCAGGAAATGCAGCAAAAACTTGTACTTGATGATCTAAATATTTTTGGGCAACTTCGGCACTCACTCCGGCTAAAGCAGAGAGTTGAATCAGGGAAACTCGACCCGCTTGGGCAGCAATTAATCGATAAAATGCGGAATCTAATTGGCGCTGTTGTTCTCGATTATTTCCGACATTCACAATTAATAAAGTGACTAATACACCTAATCCAGCGATAGAAAGTAATTCAATAATAGCCATAGTTAACACAATAGAAAATAGGAATAAAATAATATTAACAGTTAACAGTTAATTTTAAAGAATCAACTGTCAACTGTTAAGGATTGACCTTAATTAAGCAGGTTCAACGAGATTTTCTGCCCCTTGAATCACTTTCGCAGATTCAATCACATCCCCTTTACGGAGTTGTTCTAACACGTCTTTTCCTTCAGTCACATATCCAAAGACAGCATAACGACCGTCTAATAAGTTAAGTCCGGCAGGTGTTAATTCCGGCTCAAAAAGGAAGAAGAAAATTTGAGAAGACCCTCCATCTAAAATGGCTTCTGGACGGGCTAATGCAACGGCTCCAAAAGCAGAAAAGGGTAAAACTGGATGCTCTTGATAACGACCGGATTCTTCAAAGGTAATATTGTAGATCGGTTCTTTTTCCCCCTGGACTAAAATTTCTAAAGGAATGCCTCGATATTGTCCAGTTTTGGGATCAATAAAACCGTCTTCTTCTCCATCGGGATCTCCCACCTGTAACGCATAGGATTCTTCTGAACGGATGAATTTTAAGTTATTATAAAATCCCCGTTGAACTAAATCCACAAAATTCCCAGCCGTAATCGGAGCACTATAACCATCGACGACAACGGTTAAGTTACCTTTATTCGTTTGAATTTCAACGGTAGCCCGACCTTTGAGTTGAGGTAAATTAGAATATTCTGCGGGAACTTCAAAGGGAAATTCCTGTACCATTAATTCTTCTAATTTGCCAACATTATCTAACATTTTTCCCCGGGTTGCTAACACCGTTGTCGCATCTTTAACTTCAACAGCAGAGCGTAGGGTATCAATGTCTTGTTTTAATTGGTCAACTAAAGCTTGAGCTTGGGGTTGGCGTTCCTCTGGAATATTAGCCAAAAGTTCCGCCTCCCGCGTCGATAAAACTCTGGAGGCGAGGGTAATATCTCCATTGATATTATTCCAACGCTTTCCTCGCAGTTGAGACGCAATGGATTCTAAACTCGATTGCAGTTTTCTGGCTGCTTCGTTATCAATGGGTAGAGCATAGCGTAATAGTGCCGAACCATCGGTGATCGCATTTCCTTGAGGTAAAATACTTTCTCGTTTTGGTGGACTCCCTCCCTCCCACCAAGCCGCACTCAGACCTAGGGATAGGGTAAACAGCAGTACAGCCACCAAACTCGTTCTCAACCAATGTTTATAGGTGTTTCTCATGGAATTGGGCAAATGCAACATAAATCTTAACGTTTGTTCTCTATTACTGATCTTGCCATTATTCCGTCACCAGTCATCCTAAAAAAATTAATCCCCTGTTCCCCATTGAAGGGTAAAATAAGATGCCGATTATTCTGCCCAGGTATTAGCTTGCATGATTTCCAGTAACGACTTTCGCACAGGTGTCACGATTGTATTAGATGGGTCAGTCTGGCGTGTAGTAGAGTTTCTCCACGTTAAGCCCGGAAAAGGTTCTGCTTTTGTGCGGACAAAACTCAAAAACGCACAAAACGGGAATGTGGTAGAGCGCACTTTTAGGGCGGGAGAGACGGTTCCTCAAGCGACTCTGGAAAAAAGCGAAATGCAACATACCTATAAAGACGCGGAAGAATACGTCTTTATGGATATGGAAACCTACGAAGAAGCTCGTTTGAGCGCCAGTGAAATTGGCGATCGCGTCAAATATCTCAAAGATGGAATGAGCGTTAACGTTGTTCGCTGGGGAGAGCAGGTTCTGGAAGTTGAACTCCCCAACTCTGTCACCTTAGAAGTCATTGAAACCGATCCCGGAGTCAAAGGAGACACAGCAACAGGGGGTACAAAACCCGCTATTGTGGAAACAGGCGCTCAAGTGATGGTTCCCTTATTTATTGCTAGAGGAGAACGGATTCGGATTGATACCCGGACTGACAGCTATCAAGGTCGAGAATAAACACTCACCGAACCATGATTTGATATTTTAAGCGTGCCAAACTCAGACAAAAACATCAGGTGTTTAGGATATTGGGTTATTGGTCGTATAGCCACCCAACAAACTAAATCAAGATAGATTGCAAATTTAGGGGAGACATACCAACTGTGCAACTAGATTTGAACCAGCTTCGTGAACTGCTGGCTGATCTCGATAAAACCAATATTTCAGAGCTAACGCTCAAAAGCGCAGATTTTGAACTGACTGTTCGCAAAGAAATTTCGCTCAGTTCTGGGACTCTGCCTTCCGTTGAGACGCTGTTAACGGATGCAGGAGTTAGTTCACAGTTGGTTTCGTCTCCGGTGGTTCCCACTGTTGTTGATTCCGTTGGGAAAACTTCCCCTGCATCCAGCCCCACTGTATCACTACCTCCCCCTGCTTCGACTGAATCTAAGTGGGTTGAAATTACGTCCCCAATGGTGGGAACGTTCTATCGTTCTCCCGCCCCCGATGAACCGCCTTTTGTGGAAACCGGAGATCGGATTTCGACGGGTCAGACCGTTTGTATTATTGAAGCGATGAAGTTGATGAACGAAATAGAAGCGGAATTTTCTGGCCAAGTCATGGAAATTTTAATTCAAAATGGTTCCCCCGTAGAATATGGCCAGCCGTTAATGCGAGTTAAACCGGATTAAAAACGGGCTATTAGGGAACAGGTAAAAATTCTTTCTCGAAAATGGGGCGAGTGATGGGTTGAGGAATTTCTAACCCTTCTCCGCCTAAAACGGTTAACGGTTTACCGCCAACGGAAAGCCACACTTTGCTATTCGGGTTGAGGGTTGTCGCGGTATACACCACTTGTCCTAAACGTCCGGTCATCGATGCACTTCCCCCACCTTGGGTGAATTCTGGGGATAAATCTATATAAACATCATCATTGTTAGTGGTTAACTGCTGAATTGTTGTTCCTTTGGGAATTTCACTCAATTGATTAGTATCAGGAGAACTCGTTAATAATTGATCAAAAGCGACGGTTAACAATGTTGTTGGATCATTTTGGGCTTGAATTTGTACAGGTTGAGGTACAATAGCCTGTTTACCGTTTTGATCCTCTACCCAATAAATGGCAAGGGTTTTTTCAACGGTTTGTGATGGAGAAGGAGAAATTAGAGGACTGGGTGAGGTTGTATTCGGGGAAGAAATAACGGGTTCTTGGGGAGAACGAGAGGTTAATGTCCACCAGGTTAACCCAGCACCCACAGCAATTAAAACAGTGGCAATTCCAGCCACAATTCTAATCGGGATAATACGATTGTTTTGGGGATCTTCCATCGATTTTGAATTGTAGATTTAATTTGAGTCGGGTATCTTTATCCAGATTTTCTAATGATAGACTGAATCACTCCCAAATTGAAAATGCCCTATTCCTATCATATTATATAAAATCCCTTAATGTTTGCTACATATTCCCCTTGTAGAGACGTTGCATGCAACGTCTCTACAAGGGGGTAGGAGAAGCATGGGAGTAAATTATTACCTAAGTTAACTAGAATTAAGAAAGCTTCTCCTCAGAATAAAAAACCTCATCAACCCGATGAGGAAGCTAAAAGATTTTATGAAATTTGGCGAGAAAATAATCCTGAAATTGTGGAAGTTTCGGAAAAGTTTATTTTCGCTAATTGTTATAACAAAAAATCGGTAGCCGAATTTTTAAATAATTATATTCATTATTGACAATGCGGTCAACCTGGTTTTTTTAAGCCCGGTTTCCTTATAGGAGTAGTGTGTCAAAAATCATGTTTTGACGCTGATTTCTGTAGTTATTTATACATTGTTTGATTTAATTCTAAGGAGAAATTATATTTCGTCCCTTAATCAACCGTATCCCTAATTCCCCATGACAGGTAATGAAACGCGGAAAACCTTATAACTTCGTACTCACTACTTTAAGATCAAATATTTTGGATTGCGATGAATACCTTATGTGTTAGAGTTTAGAGAAGAGAGAAGAATATCCCATCCTCCCCTCCCCCCCAACCAATCCCCACCACCCACCACGGGAGGTGACCAAGTGCATTTTTATTAAAGGTCAAAAGTTCGTAATTCAACCACTCTCCTCCTTTTTTCCATCCAACCCGGTTCGCAAATTTCTCGAAAGTAGCCCCATCCCAGTTTCCATCTAATTTCCCACCTTCTTCCAACCAGATTTGTTTCTGCACAGAAAAACCAAATCTGCCCTCTGAATATTTTAACCACAATTGGTCAATAATGCGTAATTCTTCTGGAGGAAAATTGCGACAATTATCTGTCGTTAACCAACCTTCTTTTTCTCTCCCCATAATTTGACACATAACTCTCCCAGTTTCCTGATCGGCTTCTTTCCATTTTTCTGTTGATAAAAGTTGGTCTAGTTTGGTAAAATTAGCTTTAGAAGTTTGTAACTTAATATTAGGTTTTGGAGCAGGTTGGAATTGAGGTAACGGAGCGAAACTGCGTTGTCCAATAGCAGTTAAAACTTCCTGAGCAGACCCAAAGCGATCGCTAGGTTTATCCGCTAACATTTTATCCAAAACACTAGCCAAATTTTGACTAATAGATAGGCGATTTTTGCTTAACCATTCCTTCCAAACCCAACCTAAATTATAGTGGTCAAAAATCTCATCAACCAAGGTTCCATTTCTTTCTTGAGGAAAGACACCCGTTAATAATCTAATAGCAGTAATTGCCAAGCTATACATATCACTAGAAGCATTCGTTACTCCTCTCAATTGTTCCGGTGGCGCATAGCCGGGAGTGCCTGTCACAGTTCCCATACGGGTCATAATAGTCGCGCTAATTTGTCTGGAAACACCAAAATCTATTAACACTAAATCGCTAATTTGTCCATAGATACTAGGATCTAATTTATTTTTTCTACGAATAATATTTTCTGGCTTAATGTCACGATGGATAATAGACTTATTATGAATAAAATCCAAAATAGGTAACATTTCCACTAAAAAAGACTTGAGCTTCGTTTCGTTAAATCTTCCCTGTTGTTTTAATTCTTTGAGTAAATCTTGACCTTCAATATATTCTTGAATTAAATACAACTTACCATCCTGTTCAAAGAAAGCCAATAAATCAGGAATTTGGGGATGTTTACCTAATTTTTCTAATAGCTCTGCTTCCTGTTCAAATAGTTGAATACATTTTTGCAATGCACCGCTATTTTGTGATAAAGGTAAAAATTGCTTAATCACACAGGAGCTATTTCTTCTATTTTGATCAACACCAATAAAAGTCCGCCCAAAACCGCCTTCTCCAAGATAACTATGGGCGCGATAACGTTCAGTTAATAATAACTTTTGTCCGCATTACTGACAAAAATTAGTAAGTTGAGTATTTTGGTGAAGGCAATCAGGGTTAAAACATTTCATAATGATGGATAAAAATAATTAATTGATATTATACAATTTTACTGCAAGATGTTTCTATCCCGTCACAAAGGGACAAGTCAGGGATTTTCTGATTATTATAAGACAAAATCTATAAGACAAAATCATTGATTTTAGTTAAATCCCCGACCTTTGCTGGCGGAAAAGGTGGGGGATTTTACCATTGTTCCTTTTAAGGTTAAAAGCCTTGAAATAAATTTCAGTAGAGGGATGTGCTATGTAACCCCCTCTACGCTAAAACCCGTTTTAAGGGGTTAATGAAGACAGGAAGAAAGCCCTGAAGGGCTTACTACAAAAGAGTATCGACGAAGGCTGGTGATTTAGTCATTCAGCCAGAGGAAGAAAGCCCTGAAGGGCTTACTACAAAAGAGTATCGACGAAGGCTGGTGATTTAGTCATTCAGCCAGAGGAAGAAAGCCCTGAAGGGCTTACTACGTGGCTTAACGGGGAATTGGGGTGATCACAAAGAAGGTTCGAGGGAGCAAAGATACTGTGTGAGTTCTCTCTATCATTTTAGACGTTTGCTGTTAACTTTTGGGTTAATTCTGAGGGATTGATAACAAAATGAATTGTCGATTCAGTAGCGATCGCACCCCGTCTAAATCCAGTTGGCTTTGAGCTAAAATTTCCTCAACAGTTCGAGGAGATTCGGTATTTTGATCGCAAGCTTTGAGAAACTCAAATTCAGCATCCGATAAACTCACAATTTGATAATTATAGTCAAATAAATTCTGACTCGGCCACCCATTCATACAAGGATTGCGCTCAGGAATTGCCGCTAATAACGCTTGATCATTTGACCAAGTATTCCGAGGTAAGGGTGAACGTCCGAGGAAAAATTCATAGTGACTAATTTCAGGATCGAGAAGTTCAATTAAACGATAGCGTTGGCGATCGCTTAAATTCTTTGACCGTTCACGTAACTGCGGTGAATTACCAATTAATCGCTCTAAATTCCAATAATTAGGATTAGAAAAACCAATAAACTCTAAACCTGACGCATCAATTAACTCAAATAAACTATTAATATTGTAGTCAATTTCCTGGGGATGAACATACATATCCGCGAAACATTCATCTCGTTGATTTTCCAGCCCCCAGCGTTGAGATTCGTATTTAACTAACCGATTATTTTCGGGGAGAGCTTCAAAAATTTGACGGCCAATTTTAACCCCATCTTTATAATCCCCTTGTTTATTTCCTTGTAATAAAGCGATCGCTTTCTGCATCAATTGAACTTCCCAGCGACCCAATTCAGCATAAACAAAAATGTGCATTAATCCCCCCGGAGCCAACTTTAATGCTAGGGTTTGAATGCCTCGAATCGGATCAGGTAAATGGTGCAAAACACCAACACAGTTAATAAAGTCAAACTGTCCCTCTAACTGGGTTGCATCATAAAGACTTAAACGGCGAAATTCAGGTGAGGGTGTTCCGGGGGTAGAAATTCCAGACCGACGACAGCGTTCTTGCGCCGTTTGAATGGCCCCTTCACTCAAATCAATTCCCAGTACCGACGCTTCTGGGTTGAGTTGAATTAAATACTCCGTACTCGAACCCGTCCCACATCCCGCATCTAAAATGCGAATATTAAGATGTTTCGGCTTTTGACCCGTGCAAAAACTATAAGCTGCTGGCCAAGACCATCGCCAGTTATACCCAGGCGGGGGTTCATCTAACAGGGGGTCAGGAGGAAAGGGATAGGTATCATAAAGCCGTTTAACCGCAGAACTAACTTCTTCCATCGTTTTAACTCAATTAAGCATTAAGATTGATTTATGTTGACCGTTGGCTGTTGGGTGCTGGGGTTGACGGTTGACCGACAACCCGCAACCGACCTCTGAGAGCGTAACAAAACTTATTCTTTTTTCTCAGATAACATCACCCAAGTCTATACAATAATTGTCGGTACGCTTTTTTATAAATGTCTGGTAATCAGCCAAAATTCATTTTAATCTGAAAGATTAAACTGGCAACAACTCAAGCACGATGATCGGGTGGAAGGCATTCTTATATTTAGCCAAAACTAATCCGTTTATTGTTTGAGAACAGTACCATACTTCAGGTTCCATGCTGTAACGATTCAGATAGGGAGCGACAGAGATCGAATGAGTGTAAAGGCAAGTGGTGGAAGCTCAGTTGCGCGTCCGCAACTCTATCAAACCGTACCCGTTGCAACCATTTCCCAAGCGGAGCAACAAGATCGCTTTTTGGGTAAAAGCGAATTAAGTGAACTGGCAACCTATTTCAGTTCTGGCGCAAAGCGTTTAGAAATTGCTCAAATTCTGACGCAAAACGCCGAATTGATTGTCTCCCGTGCCGCAAACCGGATTTTCACGGGCGGTTCACCTCTAGCATTCTTGGAGAAACCGACGGAAACTCCCACTATGGCAATGGCCACAGTTGGGGGAGGTGAAGTCAACCTCACCGAAGGCATGAAACTGGGAACTATTTCCTATGTGGATAACAAAGGTGGCGGTCTGTTCGAGGGTTTAAGATCAATTTTTGTGGATGCGGGAGCAGGGCCAGCCGTATTTTTACCCCCTGGGTTCCGGCCAATTAACGTTTCTCGTTATGGCCCTGGGAACATGACCAAATCCCTGCGGGATTTAAGCTGGTTCTTGCGTTATACAACCTACGCAATTGTTGCCGGAGATCCGAATCTGATCGCCGTTAACGTGCGGGGACTGCGGGAAATTATTGAAAATGCCTGTTCTAGTGCGGCGACTTTAGTGGCCCTCCAAGAAATGCGTCGGGCAGCGTTAGGCTATTTGAAAGGCGATAAAGATACTCAAGAAATCGCCCTGCAATACTTCAATGTGTTAATCACAGAATTTGAAGCGTCAGCACCTGCTAACAAAGTGCGGCAACGTCCTAGCAGTGACCACCAAGGGTTAGCGCTGCCTCAAATTTACTTCAACGCCGCCGAGCGACGTCAGAAGTTTGTGATGAAACCCGGACTCTCTTCGACGGAAAAACAAGATGTGGTGAAAGCCGCCTATCGCCAAGTGTTTGAACGGGATATTACCCGCGCCTACAGTTTGGGGATTTCCGACTTAGAATCCAAAGTAAAAAACAGCGAAATCTCGACTAAAGAGTTTATCCGCCGTTTAGGTAAATCTCCGTTATACCGGAAACAGTTCTATCAACCCTTTGTCAATAGTCGGGTGGTGGAACTGGCAGCCCGTCACTTCCTGGGTCGGGGTTTAAGTTCTCCTGAAGAATTTAGCAAATATTTCTCGATTGTGTCCAAAGGTGGCTTATCTGCCTTAGTGGATGCGATGGTGGATTCTCAAGAATATTCGGATTATTTCGGGGAAGAAACCGTTCCCTATTTGCGGGGTTTGGGTCAAGAAGCCCAAGAATGTCGCAACTGGGGGCCGCAAATTGACCTGTTTAACTACAGTGCTCCCTTCCGCAAAGTCCCCCAGTTTGTCACGCTGTTCGCAGATTACAAACAACCTCTGCGGGATCAACACGTTTACGGAACTGGGAATGATCCTCTGGAAATCCAGTTCGGTGCAATTTTCCCGAAAGAAACCCGGAATCCCAGCAATCGTCCAGCCCCCTTTGGCAAAGATACCCGTCGGATTCTGATTCGCAATGGGGCAGGTATTGATAACCAGTTAAGCAACCCTGCCGCCCGCGCTAACCATCCTGGTTCTTTAGGGCCAAAAGTGTTCAAACTGGATCAACTGCCTGGAGGTTATATTAGCAGTCGGTTCAAGCGCAGTGGTAGCAGCAAAGGAACCAGTGTTAATTATTCCGAAACCTCTACCCAAGCGTTAATTCAAGCTGCTTATCGGCAAGTGTTTGGTCGGGAACTCTATGCGGGTCAACGCCAAACCGTTGCTGAAATTAAACTCGAAAACGGCGATATTACCGTTCGGGAGTTTATTCGCATCCTGGCTAAGTCTGATGTCTTCCGCAAGATGTATTGGACGTCGCTCTATGTATGTAAAGCGATTGAATACATCCATCGTCGTCTGTTAGGTCGTCCCACCTACGGTCGTCAGGAAATGAATGCCTATTTCGATCTTTGCTCCAAAAAAGGCTTCTATGCTTTGGTGGATGCAATTCTCGATAGTCAGGAATACAACGAAGCCTTTGGGGAAGATACGGTTCCTTATGAACGGTATTTGACTCCGGGGGGTGTGTCCTTACGGACAGGTCGTATCGGTGCCTTTGCGGAAAAAGTACCGACGGTAGAGGAAGTGATTACGCCTCGGTTTATCGAACTGGGTACGCCTGAAATTAAGGGTGAGATTGAATTAGACAATCGCATCGCTCAAGGGGTCAGCAAGCGTCGTCAACAAAGCAAAGTGTTCAAGCTGACGACAACGACGGATAAAGTGGCTCTGAAGACTTTAATTCAAGCGGTTTATCGTCAAATCTTTGAACGCAATATTGATCCCTATGTGACCAAGAATGAGTTTACCGTTCTCGAAAGTAAACTGGGGAACAACGAAATTAACCTGAAAGAGTTCGTTGAGGCGTTGGGAAGCACTTCTCTGTATATCAAGGAGTTCTATACCCCCTACCCCAATACGAAGGTGATTGAGTTGGGAACCAAGCACTTCTTAGGTCGTGCACCGCTTAACCAAGCCGAAATTCGGGTTTATAACCAAATCCTGGCGGCTAACGGCTTGAAAGGATTTATTAACGCCATGGTGAACAGTGTGGAATATGCTCAACTGTTCGGGGAAGATACAGTTCCCTATCGTCGTTATCCGACGTTACCTGCGGCGAACTTCCCGAATACCGAACGCTTGTATAACCAATTAACCAAGCAAAACGATGAGTTAGTAGTTCCCAGTTTTGAACCAGTGGTGGCGGCTGACCGGAGCTAACGTTACAAGATTTTCAGGATAGTCCTGAAGGACAAGATTAAATTGACTTAATCCCTCTGTATTTTTACGGAGGGATTTTTATTATCAAAAAATAAGGATTATTAAAATACTAATTTTAAGGGTTCTGAAGAATTAAATGTTAGAACTAAGGTATAGCAGAAGTCAGAAGATAAGCTGTCACGCAGTTAATTTTTTTGCCCAAAACCCTTGCTGTAAGGACTCTAGCCTACAAAATATCAAATTTAGATGCGTAGCAGCTTAGGAGATAGGAGTAGGATGCTTCAAAATACAAAATCACTACCATCATTAATCTCCTTGCTGTTTTGACAGTTGCTATCTTAATAAAGGAGACAAAGCGATGAAATTAGGTCAAAAACTCTATATTGGTTGTGGTATTCCCTTAGTAACATTAGTGATCATGGGTTCCTATTCCTTGTATTCCTTTCAAAAAATTGATCATCAAGTTTCAACAATTTATGATGATCGGGTTGTGCCATTACAACAATTAAAAATTGTTTCAGATTCTTATGCAGTTGATATTGTTGATTCTGTTAATAAAGTCAATGCTAATATTTTATCAATGGAGGAAGCTTTAAGATCTGTGAATCAAGCTGAAATTGATATCAAAGAACAATGGCAAGCTTATAAAAATACTAAATTAGAGGTAAAAGAAAAACAGTTAGTTGATGAAACAGAAAAATTATTTATTAATGCCAATTTTCAAATCCAAGACTTAAAGCAGGTTTTAAAAGAAAGAAAAAAATCTGAGGTTTATAAATTTACCAATATTTTATATGAAGTGATTGATCCCGTAACTCAAAAACTAGAAGAATTAACCCGTATTCAATTAGAAATTGCAGCCGAAGAACGTCAAAAATCCGCTTTAATTTATCAACAAACTTTACAAATATTTTTACCCCTTTTATTTCTAGCAATCTTAGTCGGTTCTCCCTTGGGATTTTTCGTGATTAGACGGGGCATTATTTCAACCTTTGAAACCATTATTAATAATATTGTTGTCTCTTCCACAGAAATTGCAGCCGTTGTGGACGAACAGGAACGACTTTCTCTACAACAATCTAGCGTTGTTCAGCAAACAAAAAGCTTAATGGAATCTTTGAATAATGCCTATCAAGAATCTTATCAAAAATCTGAACATACCGTTTTTTATGCCCAGGAATCCTTAAATTTAATTGAACGAAATCATCAATCAATTGCTGATATTAAAGCTCGAATGGATCTCTTAAATCAGAAAGTCAACCAGATTTCTGAAAAAATGCTCAATTTACAATATCATGCGGAACAAATTAGCCAAATTTCTACCTTAGTCAGTCACATTGCTAATCAAACTAATGTTTTAGCCTTAAATGCTCGGATTGAGTGGGTGCGCTCAGATACTCAGAATCAAGGATTTAGTATTGTCGCCTCTGAAATTAGAGATCTCGCCAATCAAAGTCAAAAATCTGCCAGTAGTATTGATATCTTAGTTAATGATATTGAAACCGCCGTAGATGCTACAGTTAAAGTCACCCATGTAGGCAAGGAAGCTGTAGAACAAGGGGTACAAATGACTCATAAAATTTCTCAAACATTTATGGGTATGAATGAAATGATGCGCCATGTTGTTTCAGATAATCAAAACAGTTTAAATTGTGCTAAAGATCAGGAACGGGCGATTGAACAAGTGGTTACAGGGATGAATCAACTTAATCGTGCTGTCCAAGAAACAACCGCCGGAATTTCACAAGTTAAAATTGGAATGGCGAACTTAAAAATCGTCGCTGATCACTTAAAATCAATGGTGTGAACGACCCAACACCAAAAAAATTGATATTTTTCTCAGGATTACTGATTGTGAGGAAATCTGCTAAATTGGGAATATGAGCAAAAACAGTGAAGGATATAAAATTGTTAGCGACAACCGCAAAGCCCGCTATCTGTACGAGATTTTAGAGACGTATGAGGCGGGAATCGCCCTCCAGGGAACGGAAGTCAAATCGATTCGGGCGGGTAAAGTTAACCTGCAAGATGCCTATGCTTTAATTCGGGGAGGTGAAGCATGGCTGTTGAATGCCCATATATCCTCCTTTGAGAAAGCGGGTAGTTATTTTAATCATGATCCTCGTCGCACCCGCAAACTGTTGCTGCATAAAGAAGAAATTAATAAACTTTTAGGACAAGTCGAACAAAAGGGATTAACATTAGTTCCCTTGAAAATGTATCTTAAAGGCGGACGAGTTAAAATTGACATCGCCGTTGGTCGCGGTAAGAAACTCCACGATAAACGGGAAGATATTCGCCAACGGGATGATAAACGAACCATGGAAAGGGCGATGAAGCGGTATTAAATCGGATAGTAAAATTCGTCTACACAGCTTACGCACCCCTTACCATAACCCCCGAACTGGGCCATTTCCGCCTACGGGACGACAATTTCCGTAGAGTCGTTTACAAACCTCATTCAGCTTATCTTGATTGGGAAGGGGAGTTTTATACCCTTGGAATAAGGGCCCTGTAATGATGTCTTCATATTCTTGTTTACTAATTCGTTGAACCGAAACTTGAGATAAAGCTAAACCCTGCGTTAAATTGGAAACTTTTTGTCCTTCTTGAATCGTGATGGGATTAGGATCATTCGGATTATTTCGTGACGATAATTGAATTTCACCTTCCAAAACCCGAATCGTTCCTGTATTACTATTCGTATTATTATTTCTGTCTACATTTAACATATAAATCGTGCCTTGGACTCCCGTTGCAAACTCTAAAAGACAACCATTAGCAGGGCCAGAAGCAATTAAAACGCCTTCTTGGACTTCCACACATTGACCCACAATAATTTTAGAATTTTCCGCCATCCGTCCCGTCGCCCCTGTATTAAAATCAATTTGAGCACGAGCTTGTTCTGTTCTGATATTTTGTCCTAATGATGCTTGTTCTGGAACTTGAGCTACTTGCTCTTCAATAAAGACTTCATTTTTATTTCCAATAATATCCATTAACGTCGCTAAATTAATTTGCGCTAAAGCCGGAAAATTAATAAAAAAAGAAGTTCCAACTAAACTTAGTATTTTTAAACTTTTAAAAATGGTCTTTTGCTGATTACCCTCTTGTTTAAAATTCATCTTCAAGTTCATCTTAATAGTCCTTAATTCAAAACTATAGCAGGAAATAGGGAATCGGCAATAGAGCATCCTGGAATAAGAAGACAGCAAACCGTTAACAATCAACTCAAACCCTTGACTCGATTTAATAGGAATGGTGCAATCTCATTAACAGATAGAATATATTGGGCTGCACCTAACGTGATGGCTTCTGCGGGCATTCCAAAGACAACGCAACTGTCCTGATTTTGGGCAATGGTTAAACCTCCGATGTCAGCAATGGCTTTCATCCCATCGGCGCCATCTCGTCCCATTCCCGTTAATAAAATACCCGCACTATTGCTACCATAAAATTGGGCAACAGATTCTAACGTGGTTGTCACGGAAGGGCGATGACCCGCCAGAGGAGGTGCAGTAGAGTAAGCAAAGCGACCATTGCGACTAAATTCTAAATGATGCCCTTCTGGGGCAAAATAAACACATCCTGCATGGGGTAGTTCCCCTGGTGCCGCAATTTTAATTGATAAACGACATTCCCCATCCAGCCAAGTCACCAACCCTTGCAAAAATCCCTCACTAATATGCTGAACGCAAACCACCGGAACAGGAAAATTACTGGGAAGTTGGGTCAAAATAGTATGTAAGGCTTGGGGGCCACCTGTCGAGGCACCAATTGCCAGCATTTTAATGATTTTAGAAGAAACAAACGGAACCTTTGCAGTATCAGTCCAATTTGAGATAGGGGAAGGAGAAGAAACTTTTGGTTTTGTGAGGGGTAAGGGGGAAGGAGCAGGAGAAGTAAAGAGACGGTTATTCAAGGGTAAGGGATTTAAGGTCTGTTGAGATTTACGATGTTTAGTAAAAACTTTCACCCCAGAAAGCACTTTAATTTTTTGAATTAATTCCTGTCCAATTAACTCATAATCAGAGGCTAAACCTGTTTTGGGTTTGGGAAAGACATCAACAGCCCCAGCATTTAACAGTTGAAAAACATTATGAGTATCATCGGTTTGAACAGAAGCACTAATCACTAAAATCGGACGAGGATAAAGTACCATAACTTCCTGAATAAATTCCAGTCCGTTCATTTGGGGCATATGAAAATCTGTACAAATCACGTCCGGTTGTAAAGTGGGAACTAATGTTAATGCTTCCTTTCCAGTTTGAGCGGTTCCCACAATACAAAGGTCTGGAGAAATCGATAAAATTCGTTTCAGAATAATTAAAGCAACGGTCGAATCTTCAACTAGGAGAACTCGAATTGGCATTTGTCAAGTGGTTGTCAGTTGTCAGTTGTCAGTTGACGGTTAACGGTCAACGGTCAAGGGTCAACGGTCAACACTGACTTTGATCATAACAAATAGATGGGAGTGTGGAAACGAGCGTGTCTTTAGACCTGAGAGTGTCAAACCAGTCTTTTTAAAGTCTCTATCAATACTTCTTGATTAAAGGAGGCTTTGGTAATATACGCATTTGCTCCTGCTTCTGCTCCTTTGCGTTTATCTTCATCCGACGCCAGGGAGGTAACAAGAATAATGGGAAGTTCACTATAGTCTTGATTTTGTCGAATTTTTGCCGTTAAACTTAACCCATCAAGATTAGGCATTTGGATATCAGAAACCACAGCATCAAAAGCACGAGTCGAGAGTTTATTAAACCCATCTAACCCATCAACGGCTGTTACCACTTCATAACCCGCAGATTCTAAAATTCGTTTCTCTTGGGTACGAGTCGCAATGGAATCTTCTACTAATAAAATTACAGGTTTATGGGAGGAAGACTCGTGAATATTTAAAGGTGCTCGCCGAGTTGGAGAGGGGATGACACCAGCTTGTTTGCGAATAGATTTAATTAAGTCTTGGGGACTTAAAATAATACACACTTCCCCCGTTCCTAAAATCGTTGCACCTGCGACATTTCTGACCCGCTTTAATAATTGACTTTGGGGTTTTAACACAACATCCTGTTCATCAATTAAAGCATCGACAAATAATCCTAATTTCTCTTCTCCCACTTTCAAAATAATGCAAGGTAAAGCAACATCAACTGGCTCATAACTTTCAGTCTTGTTGGGGTTTCGAGGGGAAAAGCTTTGTTCAAGATTACCCGAAGAAATAGACGTTTTAGCGAAACTTTGAAGAAAGGATGAGGAAGCGGAACTGCGAGATTTTGTCTCAGTAGACGGTGTTTTTTCCGCATCAACTTCAGATTGAATTAAACGAATTTCTAATAAATCTACGAGTTTTGCTACAGAAATCGGTTGATCTTCAAAAACAATCGTTTCTCGCCCTTCAATTGCAAAAATTTCATGGGACATGACCAGCCGAGTCATTTGCACAAATTCTACAGGAATGGCATAAGAAATGCCCTGAACAGACACAATTAAAACATGAGCAGTAGCTAAGGTTGTGCCTAATTGAATCCGAAATAAACAACCTTTTCCCGGAGAAGAATCAACTTGAATAATTCCTTTTAATCGTTCTACATTGGTTCGTACCACATCCATACCAACCCCCCGTCCTGAGACTTGGGTAACAACGGTGCGGGTGGTAAAACCCGGAGTAAAAATTAAACTATTAATTTGTTGGGGAGTCATACCTAATAATTCTTCTGCTTGACAAATTCCCCGTTTTAAAGCAGTTTGTTTAATTTGTTCGATATCTAAACCTCGACCATCATCCCGGACTTCCAGCACAACATGGGTTGCCGTTTGATACCCTTTTAACTCAATTTTTGCTACAGTCAACTTACCGTTTTTTTCTCGTTCTTCTGGGGTTTCAATTCCATGATCAATGGCATTTCTTAAAATGTGCATGAGCGGATCTTTCATTTCTTCTAAAATTCGTTTATCCGCACGGGTATCTCCACCCGAAATCACTAATTCAATTTGTTTACCTTGTTGTCTTGCTAAATCCCGTACCATCCGGGGAAATAAATTAAAAATAGTCGATAACGGTAATAATCGCAGCGTCCGAACTCCATCTTCAAGTTCGTCACTAATCATTTCTAAACGGGCAATATCTTCGGAAAAAGTATTTCTGAGTTGATTAATTAATCGTCCCAACTGTTCTAAACGTTCCGCACTGCGATGATAATAATTTTGCAGTTGCCCCATTGTTCCATTACCGGAATTTTGATGATTAAGACGATTTTCTAAGTCATGAACAATAAAGCGATTTACAAACGCATCTCGACTCCATTCTTCCCATAAGCTGGTAATTTCTTCAATTTCACTTAATCGATGGGCAATGCGAATTTTTGTTACGGTTAATTCTCCGGTTTGAGTCATTAACCCATCTAAATTACTGGTCGGAACTCGAATAGTTTCAATTTTATACGCGGCTTCCGGGGTTGTCGTGACGGGAACTTTAGGCTCGGAGAGAGTCGAGGAAACAGGCTCTGGACTGGGGGTAGGAGGCTGGAGAATCGTAACGGGAGCAATTTTATCTTCTTCTGAAGTTTCCACCACTACAGGAGCAGGAGCGTCCAGTTCAGGTTTTACAGCAGCAGCCGGAGTAGCGGGTTTAGCACCCATCAAATAGGCAAGACTATGAAAGGTATTAATTCCCGAAGGTTCTCCGGTCACGGCTGCATGAACCAATTGACCCATCGCATCAATTCCATGGGAAATTCGATCCACTAATTCGGCAGAAAGGATCGTTTCTTGACGTTTTAATCCTCCTAATAAATGTTCTATTTGATGGGCTAAAGTGGCAACATCCTTTACCCCTAACATTCCGGCATCCCCTTTGAGGCTATGGGCTTCTCGTAATAATTCTTCAAGTTTTATCTGGTCATGGGGATTTTTCTCCAGATATAACAATCCGTCATTCAAGTTTTGCAAATGTTCTGCACTGGCAGTTTTAAAAACTTCTCGCAGTTCATCATCTTCAATCATCATGGGTGGTTAATCCTTTGACTCTAATTCAATTGTGGACGATTAAACGAGGGTTTGCAGGTTTTTTGCAGTTTCATTTAATTTTTCAATCCCTTGTTTTGTTTGGTTGATACTGGTTGCCATTTCTTTGGCGACAAAATTTAAGTTATTCATCGCATCAACTACTTGTTCAACCGCAATGGATTGTTGTTTGGTATTGAGAGAAATTTGTTGTAAATTAACTGCCACATCATTAATCGCTCGGACAATATCTTGTACGGATTTAGATCCGTCTTCTGTGACTCTTACTGTCAGATTGGCGGCGGTTTGAATATCAGTAACAATCGAACTAATTCTTTCAGCCGATTTGCGACTTTGATCGGCTAGTTTCCGAATTTCCGTGGCAACTACACCAAATCCTTTACCATTTTCTCCGGCTCTAACGGCTTCTACCGAAGCATTTAACGCTAACATATTAGTTTGATTTGCCAAATCCGTCACCACATTAGTAATACTATAAATTTGCCCTAAATGTTCACTTAAGCGCATAATTTGTTGTTGCACTTGTTCCATTTTAAATTTTAAACTCTGATTAATCTCAGTTTCTACCCAGAGTCTTTGAGAACCTCCCCCTGCTAAGAGTAAAACTTGATTAGCTCCAGCAGAAGCTGTTCCGGCTTGTTCGGCAGATTGACGAGAAGATGCACCCAATTCATCCATACTGGCTGTGGTTTGATTCACGGAAGTTGCTTGCTGTGCCGTGACTCGTTCTTGGGATTCCATAATAGTAACTAATTCCTGGGACGCTTGTAGAATTTGGAACGCCTCTTGATTAATCCGTTTTAAGATTAAGGTAATGAGTCCAATTCCTAAGAAAACTGACAATAATAAAGCGATTCCAGTTGCACTCCAAACCGTATTCAGGAGACTATCTAAAGCTTGATTTTGCCGTTGATGTTGTTCTTCGGCTTTTTGGGTTTCTAACGCAATAATGTTTTGAGTGATCTCCAGAATACTGGTGGATAGTGTAGTGCCTTTTCCTTGCTTCCAAATTTCTAAGGCTTGGTCAACTTGATTATCATTAATTAATTGAAATAATAAGGCATAGTATTCTTCTAATTCAGCCATCAATTGATTTAAAGTCTCTACATCTTTCAGGGCTTCGCCATCGGGAATTAAAGGTTTTAAACCTTTTAAAGCTGTTTCATAACGAGATTGAGCATCTTGATATAATTGATTAGATTGAGAATTTTTATTTAAAATATATCCTCGTGCAGCAATTGTTATGTCTTTTGTTGCTGAAGCTAAATTATTAATCACTTGCATGGCATCATTATATCTTTCAACTTCCTGAGCCGTTTTACGGACTTTTTCAACATTAAAAGATACAATTCCCGTTACCAATACAAACAGTACAATTGGAATTAAGTATCCACCAATAATCCAATACCTTAAACGATTAAAATTTAACATAAGTCTGATGATATAGGGTACATTTAGGTTTCTCCTCTCCTCAATCCTAATTAAAAAAGTTCATGTCTTGGAACTGTTATGAAACAATGGAGTTAAGATCTAAAGCAACTTCATTTAATTTTTGCATTCCAATTTTAGCTTGACCTAACCCATTCGCTGTTTCCCCAACTCCTTGACTTAAGGTATTCATCGCTTCTAAAACCTGTCCAATAGCAATTGCTTGTTGCTTGACATTGAGAGAAATTTGTTGATTATTTAAAACAACATTATTCACCGCTTCAGCCACCCCAGCAAAAGTATCTGCTGTTTCTCTGGCTAATTCTACACTGGATAATACTGTTTTTGTTCCTTCTTCCGTTGCCATTACCGTTGAATTAATCGCCATTAAAATATCAGCAACCAAGGTATTGATTTTTAAAGCCGATTTTCGACTTTCATCCGCTAATTTACGAATTTCTGTCGCTACAACGGCAAATCCTTTCCCATGTTCTCCGGCTCGAACCGCTTCCACTGCCGCATTTAACGCTAACATATTGGTTTGATTTGCCAAATCACTCACCAATTCTGAAATATTGCCAATTTGATTGGTTTGTTCACTTAATCGAATAATTTGTTGAGCAATGGCTTCAACTTTTTGTTGAAGATTTCCCATCCCCTCTAAGGTGGTACTAACGGCTTTTTTCCCTCCTTCTGTTAAGCCTAACGCTTGTCTGGCTCCGAATGTTGCAGACTCAGCTTGTTCGGCGGTTGATTGAGAAGAAGCACTTAATTCATCCATTGTAGTTGTTGTTTCATGAACAGAAGCCGCCTGCTGGTTCGCCGTTCGTTCTTGTTCTTCAATGGTTGCTGCAATTTCAGTCGAAGAAGTCGCAATCACCTGAGTCGCACGATGAATCGTTCCACTAATATTAACTGCAATGGATAAAGCAATTACAATCGCTGCAATTAGAATAACCATTGAACCCAATCCCAGAGCATATAATAACCCCTGTAAAGATTCTTCAGTATTGTCAGTTTGTTGAGCTAACATTGAACGTTCAAACTCAGAAAAACTCAAGCTTTCTGTATCAAATTCTTGCACATATTGAGTACCAGATCGAGCTTCATTAAAGGCTAATTCAAGTTTACCTTGATTAACATAATCAAATGTTTGCCGAGCAATTTGATCATATTGATTAATTAAAGTATTTAGACGATTTAAACGTTCTTTTTGCTGATCATTAACAATTAAAGGTTCAATATCTTCCGATGCTTTACGATAGGTATTGAGTGAGGTTTCATATTCATTCAGGAACTCTGAGTTTTTCAACGCTAAATATCCCCGGAGATTGCGAATCATGCCCTGGGCACCTCGCTCCATCAAGTTCACTTCTAATATGACATTTTGAACTCGTTCTACTTCTTTAAAAATATTGGAAACTTGATTGATACTACTGTACACGACCACTGTTAATCCCAGAAACAAAGCAACAGGGATGGTATAGCCTAATAATAACCGTTCTCGAAGTTTTAAGTTAGTTAGCATTGGATTGTTAATCGTTAATAGTTGACTGTTGACTGTAAGCTTGACCGTTAGCAGAAAATAGAAAACCGACAACCGACATCCCTTTAAACTTCTTGCTCCACAACTAATTCTCCTTGAATCATGATTTTAGGAATATTCAGGATACTCATCATTTTATCCCGATAAAATGCTGTTCCTTGTAAATATTCATCTTGTTTTAAATGGACAGCCGTAGGAATCGTTTTTATTTCGGACTCTTTTAAGTACATCACATCAAAAATCCCTTCTACCACAATTCCAGCAACAATATCATTAATTTTAACAATCATTGCTTTCGATAAAATCTGAGATGTTCCTAACGGTAAATTAACCAATCCTTGAATATCAACTAAGGTTAAGATTTCTCCTCGTAAATTCATATTTCCCACGATATGAAGCGGTGTACAAGGAATGGGTGTAACATGATGAATATCTGTAAACTCTCGAATAATTTCTAAATTGACACCAAAGTATTCTCCATTTAAACCAATGACTGCTAAAGGAACTAACCCCGTAAAATCTTGGTTATCTAGGGAACGTCTTAAATTTTTAGCTCGTTCTTGAAAAATAGCCCGTTCTTCTGAAGTTGCATCGGGGCAAAAAACAAAATTTTGTTGAGTTTTGAAATGGTTTTTAGTTGAAAATTCTGCGAGTTGTTGCTGTTGATTTTCTTCAAAATTAACTCCTCCTTGTTCTAAATTAATATCTCTTAAGAATTGGTTCATGTATTGAATCAGGGTTTCGGGATTCAAGACCATGACTAAATATTCATCTACTTGAGCAATTCCTTGAAGATAATAAGAATTATGAGTAGAATTAAAGTTATGTTGCAGATTATAAGCCAGTTCAGTTTTAATGGCATCAGTCGTAATCATCTGAACTTCATAAACTTGATTCACAATAATTCCGATTCTAATGTCATTAAATTTTAAGATTATAACGCTATCCGACACAGCATAATTTGATGGAGGATACCCTAATCGAATCGTGAGATCAATAATAGGAATTAATTCCCCGCGTAAATTAATTAAACCGACTAAATCAGCCGGAGCCGAGGGAAGTGGAGTTAATTCTGGGAGGAAAAAAATTTCTTGAACCGCAGAAGCTGCGATTGCATAACGCATTAACTTAATTGCAAAAATAAGATAAGCATGACTATCCATAGGTCAGATGGTGGTATTGGGTGTTAGATAGGGACGGGGGGACAAAGGGAGGGAAGTTAACGGTTAACAGTCAACAACTAAACGTTTCTTTTCTAAAAACGCAATTAAATCTTGAGCCGTTACCCCTTCTAAATGTTCAATTCCCATACTTGGAGGTAAGGATTTGAGTAGAGCTAAAGCGGTACTATACATTTTAACGGCTCTTGTGTAATCTGCTTCTTGCTCATAAATAGATGCAAGTTCCAAATAGGCGGGAACAGACGAGGGAAGCAAATAAATAATTCGTTTAGACAATAATTTTGCTCCGGCTAAATCTTCCTGTTCTTGAGCAATACGCAGAAGTAAATAATAGGGAAAAATTGATAAAGAGTCTATTTCTAATGCTTTTTTACAATAGAATATTGCTTGTTCATATTGACCTAGATTAGCGGATGCTTGTGCTAATAAATAATAAGCATCAAATTGAATTTCTGGTTTCAGATTTCGAGTTCCTATTCTATCTTCTTGCCCTCTAATACCTCCTTCTGAGTTTTTGTTTCCGAGTTCCCAACTTTTCAAATAAGGGTTACTACTTTGAAGAAATTGTTCAGCTTTTTGAATGGCAATTTTATACTGTTTATTTTGAAAATATTGTTTTGCCTCTTCTAAGGTTCGTTTAGGTAACTTCACTGTTTCGGATAGATGACCCAGGGATCTCGCTGGCTGGATTTTCAGATGTGAATCTTGATGTTGCCCAGATGAAGATAATAAATGTTCACCCTGATTATTAGAAGTCAATCCTGTTTTTTGACTTAACACAGATTCTTCTATTAAACCAATCATTTTTTGATAAACCATCGATTCAGGGTAAATTTTGGATTGAAATAATTCAAGACAATCTTGATGATTCAATTCAGCATGACCTGTTATTAAATAACCTCCGGGTTTCAAAACGTGATGAAACTTAGAAACGACTTGATTAATATATTTTTTTTCAAAATAAACAAAAACATTCCGGCAAACAATTAAATCAACGTCTTGAATTGCAGTATAATTAGGATAGCAATAGAGGTCTTTAACTAAATTTAACTTAAAAAATTGTACAGAACACTGGATTTTTGAGTTGATTTTCCAATCTTGTCCTTGTCGCGAAAAGTATTGATTTCTAATTTCTGGGTCAACCATGCGAAAAGACCAAGACGTATACAAGCCTTGTCTGGCTTTTTGCAATGCTTCTTCATTAACATCCGTTCCCAGAATATTAATAGTCCAGTTAGTCCAATCGGGGAGTAACTGTTGCAGTAAAATTGAAAGGGTATAAGGTTCTTCTCCGGTCGAACAACCTGCACTCCAAAAGGTTAAGGTTTTTGTTTTTTGTCGAGACGCTATTAAATCGGGTAAAATTACCCCGCGTAATAAATTAATTTGACCTTGATCTCGAAAAAAATAACTTTCAATCGTTGTAATTAAAGGAATTAATTGTTTCCATTCCTGTTGGCTCGTTACCGTATCGGCACTTAATAAATTAAAGTAAGCTTGGGGATTCGGTAACTTTAAAGCTTTAACTCTTGCCTTAATTTTTTGAGCCAATCCAGCATAGTCTTGTACACGAATGGATAATCCCGTCTGCGTCGCAATAAGCTGAATAAAAAGTTCTATTAGTGCTGGTTCCATGAGCAATGTCAGGCGGTGAGTGGAAATCGAAAGATAGCCAAAGGAAAAATAAATCCTGATCGAGGGTTTTTGGCACAATGAAAGGCTGCGGTGAACAAATACACTCTAATAAATGAATTATACGATTTCTCGTTAAAAATTACCGAATTTTGGTTATTGACGATTAACGGTTAATGGGTTTCAGGTTTCAGGTTTCAGGTTTCACCGAAGGAGTGTCTATTATTTCCCCTCTTCCCCCCGTCCCCTCTTCCCCCCGTCCCCCCGTCCCCTTGTCCCCCCGTCCCCTTGTCCCCCCGTCCCCTTGTCCCCCCGTCCCCCATCCCTGACTTGAATTCTAAGCGGGATAAATTCGCAAACGACGGTTGGGTTCTTCTCCAAAACTATTAGATTTCAAGCGATAATGTTCTACCAATTCATGCTGCATTTTCCTGACTTGCGGAGACCGAGGAAGTAATTCCACAGGTTGTCCCTTCGGAATCACAATTTGTTCCACGGCTAAACGTGCTTCTTCTAACGCTTCAATTTCATCCGAAGAACCACTCTTCGTAAACAAACTCAAATCCGCAATTTCCGGGGTACTGGGATCTTCCATATTCAATAAACGGCGCAACGCTCGTGCAATTTGAGGGGGTGTTCCTGATTTAA
This sequence comes from Planktothrix sp. FACHB-1365, assembly GCF_014697575.1. Taxonomy (GTDB): domain Bacteria; phylum Cyanobacteriota; class Cyanobacteriia; order Cyanobacteriales; family Microcoleaceae; genus Planktothrix. The sequence continues at coordinate 147,135 of NZ_JACJSC010000007.1, forward strand.
TCGTATGAATGGGAACTTGACGGGTTTTTGCCATGTGGCGCAGTTTAGATTGATTCCGAATATGCGATCGCAGTGCTAACACCACATCTGCACTATCAATATCCTTGGTCAAAATCACAGGTAAAGATAAAGTTTGGATCACCTGTTCAATTTGATGACGAGGAACCCCATAGGGATAAATATTTAAGGATGAACCTTCCCCAATAGTCTTGATAAAAGGGAATTCTTCATCAGTATGCAGAGGTGTGACCCCAGAAAACGATTGTTCTAGGAGTTCTTCAAAATATTGAGACTCCGATACTGCATCTTCCCTGGCTTTTCCTAGGGGAGTTGGGGGAACGGCCATCATTTTCCCTGAACCTCGTAACCCTCGCAGACCAGGTATTGCAGCGACGGGTTCACGGGGTTTGAGGGCCGAGCGTTCTTCCATGGAAACTGGAGTTGTGGGGGTATATCGTTCTTCAAAAATATTAACTTCACCCTCATCGTTAAGAGTCCGAACTTGTAACGTCGGTTGCAGTCCCCGTAACAGATGATCAATGGTGGTTGAAACGGATTCATGAACGACCCACCGTTGTTGCTCTAACATTTCAATGGCAATATCAAAGGTGGGGGGTGCTTTCCGTTCTAATACCGTTTTTTGCGAACCCCGACGCCGAGCTTCCTCATCTCCTAAGGTTACCGCTTGAATTCCCCCAATTAAGTCTGCTAAAGTAGGGTTCTTCATTAAGTTCTCAATACGGTTGCCGTGGGCGGTACCAATTAACTGTACCCCCCGTTCCGCGATGGTGCGAGCCGCCAACGCTTCCAGTTCTGTACCAATCTCGTCAATCACAATCACTTCCGGCATATGGTTTTCGACTGCTTCGATCATGACTTGATGTTGCAGTTCAGGACGTGCGACTTGCATCCGTCGGGCTCTGCCAATGGCAGGATGAGGAATATCACCATCTCCAGCAATTTCATTGGAGGTATCAATAATCACCACCCGTTTTTCTAACTCATCCGCCAATACACGAGTAATTTCTCGCAATGCCGTTGTTTTTCCAACTCCAGGACGACCTAGCATCAGGATAGATTGACCCGTTTCTACTAAATCCCGGATCATGCCAATTTTGCCAAAGACCGCTCTACCAACCCGACAGGTTAAACCAATGATTTTTCCGGTACGGTTGCGAATAGCACTAATTCGATGTAGGGTTTGTGATAGTCCCGCTCTGTTATCGCCACTAAATTCTCCAATTTGTGAGATACAATGCTCCAGATCTTCTAAGGAGACGGGAATAGTTGAGAGATATTCGGCTTTAGACGGAAAACGGGCTTCTGGAAGACGGCCTAAATCCATCACAATCTCAATCAAACTGTCTCGTTGTGGATGCTGCTGCAAATTCTGCCGAATTTCATCGGGAACAACTTCGAGTAATCTATTCAGGTCGTCTGTAATTTGCATACTCAAAACAGTTATCAGTTATCAGTTATCAGTTATCAGTTATCAGTTATGATTTGAGTTGGGAAACTAGGGTGGAAGCTTTACCTACTGCTTGCCACAGCAGGTCAGGGTTGGCTTCAAGCGCATGGGTGTCAAGGGTTGTCTCTGTTTGTTGAAAAGTCTTGTCCTGTCTCAAAGATTTATAGGTTTGGGTGATTTGTTCTTCCCCAGAAACAGATTCGGCTTTGAGTTTTAGGGTAGACCGGGATTCTAACTGTTCTAAAATCGGTGATAACAGGACACGGGCATAGCTGCCATAGGCGACACCCGCTACCCGATGTTGGTCGGGGGGGTAGTCAGATAAGCGGTATGATTGTAATAGCCCAAGGGATTTGAGCTTGGCTACAGTATAATCGTTTGTGCCACCTGCAAGCTGTACATATCCCGGTAAATTCACAGCTAAAATTTTTTGAGCCAACTTGACACTAGCGATAGTTGTACCCGCACCAATATCTCCACTCATTGGACGCCCATCAGTTTGCCAAATTAACGGGCAGGAAAGGGGTTTGATTAGGTCATATAAGGTTTGGAGATATTCAACCACACCCTCCCCGTCAGGGCAGCTAATGGCAACCAGTTTAAGTTGAGCTAGATGGGGTTTAATACTACTCCACAACCGTTTAAAATCCTTGTCTCGTCCAATTTGGGTATGAATTTCTACAGCATCTACTCCGGTTTGTAAGACTAACGGTGCAATTACATCGGGGCGGAAGACATAAGACCGGGCATAGATTAAATCACTGGGACAAATCGGAATACAACGTCCACAGCCGTAACAGAGTTGATCGATGACGCCAGATTTTACGTCGGAAAAGGTAATTGCCCCCGTCGGACAAACGGTTTCACACGGTCGCCTACAACTGGATGGGCAAGCGGTTGCTTCAAATTCTGCTTTCCGAAAATGGGGATCTTCACCATCATTAAGGCTAACCATTAACCAAGGACGATGGCGATAACTAAATCCTAAAGCTTGAGCTTGTTTGCCTAAAGCTTCCACTTGTGCTAAAGCTTCCTGGGTTATAGCAATCACAGCCCGGTCAGCGGCTACATCAATACAGTCTGCACCTGCTAAGGTGTAAGCCAAGGTTAAACTTCTAACGGCAGGCAAGTGCTGATAGCTTGCTCCGCAGATGAGTTTGAACCAGTTACCTTGTTGCAATGCTGTTAAAGGGGAATCATAAGTGTTCACTCTTTTATCATAACGAAGCCAGAGGACTTCTGCTACACTTCTGGGGTTAGGGAAAATGGAGATGAAAGATTAAAAAACCTTAAAAAAATAAGTTGGGTGTTTACCCAACTTATTCGGCTTAAAATCAACCTCAAAAATAAGAACAGCGTTCAAGCGGCAACATTAACATCCTTAAGGGGTGTCCATTGCACGACTCGTGCTCCTCCCATCTCCACCACCAACTTGACACGGGGTTCTTGTTGGGGGAGTTGGGTCAAAAAAGCGACTTCTTGAGTCGACAAAATATGACCTTCAATGATCCAAAGCACTAAACCTTTGGATTTAGGGGGAAGTTGATCTAACTGTGTATTTAATATGGGGGGGACATAATAAACATTACCCACTGCGGCTTCATTCCCACTGCTTTTTTTGCCTAAGTGGGGAGGACGAACCCCATGAACTCCTGTTAAATATGCGGCCAAGTCTCCGAGTCCCCGTGCAGACAGGTTATAGGTTGTATATCCATGGGCCCGTAACCGACGACGATACCGCCCCTCAAATCCCCCTTCTAGGGGAACATACAGTCCTAAAGCTCCGTATGTTTCTAAATCTCGAATTAGTTTGCTCCCGGTTGTAATCAGTGGCATAACTCGATAATGAACCTCTTTACTAAATCTTTGTTATCTTCACTTGCAATATTTTGACTTGACACTCTCGGCGCGTTTACGCGCGGAGATTCTTAATTCAGCGACTGACCTTTAAGCACCGTATCTCTTTCGAGCAATACTCAAACCTTTCAATGGTGAAAAGTCACCCATTGACGAGCCTGACTTACGGCAACCCCAGAGGGTCTATCTTGAAAAGCTTACTAGGATACGACCTAGAGTTCGGGTGTGCCCCACCCTACCTTAATTGATCAAACCCAATTATGGGTTTTCTGGTCATGAGAATGGGTTGATTCTCTAGCTTTGTTTTACAAGGTTTTCGCTACCCTTGTTGTTACTCTCAAGGAGTTTTCAGGTTCGAGGGTGCCGACTCAAAGCCGCTTCACAACCGCCCACCTTGGGGATTTCAACCCTCTCTATCTTAATCCAAAGCCGATGCTCAAAGCACGGGGTTTTAGACCCAAATTCTCGATAATCTCTCGTCAACCTACGCGCTCATCAAGACTGCTCTTGCTTTTCCAATTTTCCCTAGTGGTGAAACAACCCTTAACCTTGCTCCCCTCAGTTCAATTAAAAATTTTATCAAAGTCGCGATTCGTTCTTGACAGTTGGTAAAAATTACCCTACAATCAAAAATTGTCGCTAATCGGGAAGATGCTGCTAACTTTCTAAAGACTGAACTTAATTCATGGCGTTAACGTTGTTAGCTCCAATGAATCAGCGATTGGGCAAAAATAGTTAAGCAGTTAAGCCGAATCGGTCAGGAAACAGCAGCAAGGCTGACTTTAAACCCCAAACAAGCTTGGCGCAAGCCACTCATCTGCATGGGATTAAAGATCTGTAACCCACAGGATACTGAGTAGCTTGCTGCTCAAGTCCCAGCGACATACAGGCAGAATCGAGGGAAATCCTTGATCCGCAAACAGCTTAAAACTTGTTGATAGCCTGAAACTGTTCTAAACTCCCCAGGGTTTATCCTCCTTAAACGGTGGGAGACTATTTTGGTGTGTTTAAACATCCACAAGGCATTTTAAATCATGTCTTGTTCATTTCAGCAAGCGGATTCTTCCTCACGGTCGATCCGAACATTATTGTAATGCGTAGAAAAGAGAGGCTAGTTTAAGTGTCTGTAGGTATCCTCGGCACAAAAGTCGGCATGACCCAAGTGTTTGAAGCGGAAAGCGGGAAGGCTATTCCTGTTACCGTGATTCAAGCAGGGCCTTGCACTATTACCCAGATTAAAACCAAACAAACGGATGGTTACACCGCTATTCAACTAGGATACGGTGAAGTTCCTGATAAAAAACGCAAGCTTAATACGACTAAATCTCCCAACAAAGAGGTTAATAAGTATCTCAGTAATGCGGAACAGGGGCATTTAGCAAAATCTGGTGGAACAATGCTGCGCCACCTCAAAGAGTATCGCGTTAGCGATCCCGAAACCTTTGAATTAGGCCAACAACTGAAGGCGGATATTTTCACCCCCGGACAACTGGTGGATGTCAGTGGAACCAGCATGGGTCGTGGCTTCTCCGGTTATCAAAAACGCCATAACTTTAAACGGGGCCCTATGGCTCACGGTTCAAAAAACCATCGTCTTCCCGGTTCAATCGGCCCTGGAACCACCCCAGGACGGGTTTACCCCGGAAAACGCATGGCCGGACACTATGGAGCCAGCCAAGTCACCACTCGCAAATTAACCGTTGTGCGTGTTGATTCCGAACGTAACCTGCTGTTAGTGAAAGGGGCAGTTCCTGGCAAACCTGGTGGTTTGTTGAGTATCGCACCCGCTAACATAGTCGGTGGCAAGTAGAGGAGGAAACAACCATGGTTGATTGTGTAGTCCGAAATTGGCAGGGTGAAAGCGTGGGACAAGCCACCCTTGACCTAAAAGTCGCATCCGAAGAAAATGCCAGCCACGTTGTCCATAGAGCCTTAGTGCGCCAAATGGCGAATGCGCGTCAAGGTACAGCCAGCACTAAAACCCGTTCAGAAGTTCGGGGAGGTGGCCGTAAGCCTTGGCGTCAAAAAGGAACCGGGCGCGCTAGGGCGGGTTCTATTCGCTCTCCCCTATGGCGAGGCGGTGGGGTAATTTTTGGGCCAAAACCCAGAGATTATTCTCAAAAAATGAACCGCAAAGAAAGACAGTTAGCCTTGCGGACAGCGTTTCAAAGTCGCGTTGAAGATCTGATTGTGGTTGAAGAATTCGCCGATCAGTTTGCTCGACCCAAAACCAAAGACTTAGTATCGGCGATGACCCGTTGGGGTGTTGAACCGGAAGCTAGAGTGCTTTTGGTGTTACCTGAGAAACAACCCAACGTTTATCTATCGGGTCGTAACATTCCCAAACTGAGAATGTGCTTGGCGGATAGCCTTAACGTTTATGATGTGCTCGCAGCCGACAAAATCGTAACCACAGCTGCTGCCCTTGCCAAAATTCAGGAGGTTTACGGTGACTGAACATTATACCGGCGATCTGATTGATTTGGTCAAGCGCCCGATTGTGACCGAAAAAGCCACAAGGTTAATGGAACTGAATCAGTTCACTTTTGATGTTGATCGCAAGGCGACTAAGCCGATGATCAAACAAGCGATTGAACTGTTATTCCCCGTTAAAGTTAAGGCTGTTAATACCCATATTCCGCCTCGTAAACGTCGTCGGGTCGGTAAGTTTGTGGGGTACAAACCGGGCTACAAACGGGCAATTATTACTCTGGAGGATGGGGAACCTCTGCGGAAAGTCCTGTTCCCAGAAGTATAGAGTTGTCTGTTCATTGTTATCTGTCAACTGATAACTGATAACTGATAACTGATAACTGATTTAGAATCTAAGGATCAAATATGGGAATTCGTTCATACCGACCCTATACTCCCAGCACTCGCCAACATACCGTTTCCGATTTTGCAGAAATTACCCGTTCTGAACCTGAGCCTTCTTTAACGGTTTCCAAACACCGGGATAAGGGGCGGAATAACCGAGGGGTGATTACCTGTCGCCATCGGGGAGGCGGACATAAAAAACTGTATCGGATCGTTGATTTCCGCCGGGATAAACACAATATCCCTGCTAAGGTTGCTGAGATTGAATACGATCCCAACCGGAATGCTCGGATCGCTTTGGTGTATTACACCGATGGGGAAAAACGCTATATCCTGCATCCCCTTGGACTCAAAGTGGGAACCGTGATTATTTCTGGCCCGGAAGCTCCGATTGAAATTGGCAATGCCCTGCCTTTAGCTAAAATCCCGTTAGGGACAGAAGTGCATAACGTCGAGTTAGTTCCCGGTAAAGGGGGACAAATTGTTCGCGCTGCGGGAGCAACGGCTCAAGTTATGGCAAAAGAAGGGAGCTATGTTACCCTCAAACTGCCGTCGGGGGAACAACGAAAAATTCCGGCGAAATGCTACGCCACTATCGGACAAGTGGGCAATATTGATGCTCGTAACATCAGCGTCGGGAAAGCAGGCCGTACCCGTTGGAAAGGCCGTCGTCCTGAAGTTCGCGGTAGCGTCATGAATCCGGTGGATCACCCTCATGGTGGTGGAGAAGGGCGCGCACCGATTGGTCGTTCTGGCCCAGTTACGCCTTGGGGTAAACCCGCATTAGGGGCGAAGACTCGCAACAAGAAAAAACGCAGTACCGCTTTAATTGTTCGTCGTCGTCGGAAATCCTCGAAACGGGGTAAAGGTGGACGGCAAACTTAATCAGTAATCAGTAATCGACTGATAACTGATACAGACGCGCCAAAAGCCTTACGGCATGGCTCCGCCAAGGCTCGTCTCTACACTGATAACTGATAACTGATAACTGATTACTGTATGTCTCGTTCACTTAAAAAAGGCCCCTTTGTGGCGGATCATCTCCTGAGCAAAGTTGAAAAACTCAATGCCAAGGGAGAAAAACAAGTCATCAAAACTTGGTCAAGAGCATCGACAATTATTCCCCAGATGGTGGGTCATACGATCGCCGTCCATAACGGAAAACAACACGTTCCTGTGTTTGTTACGGATCAAATGGTGGGTCACAAATTAGGGGAATTTGCTCCAACTCGCACCTTTCGGGGTCACGCCAAAAGTGACAAAAAAGCCCGCCGTTAGAAGAGTTGCGATGCTGAAAACTCCATTGAATGCCGACTCGGAATTAACATGAACTATGGCTATAGATACTAGCACCGAAGTAAAAGCGATCGCTCGTTACATTCGGATGTCACCTTCCAAAGTAAGACGGGTTTTAGATCAGATTCGGGGACGATCCTATCGAGAAGCGTTGATCATCTTGGAATTCATGCCCTATCGCTCTTGTGAGCCGATTCTCAAGGTTTTGCGCTCGGCGGTGGCTAACGCAGAACACAACCAGGGATTAGATCCAGCGAACTTGGTGATTTCTCAGGCTTACGCCGATCAAGGTCCGACGATTAAACGGTTTAGACCCCGTGCTCAAGGTCGGGCTTACCAAATTCGCAAGCCGACTTGTCATATTGTTGTTGCTGTGGCTCCTCAAGCGGAAAGCTAAGGGCTCTCAGGACATGAAGGAATGGAAAAGCTCAAGCCTTTTCGATTCGAGAATTGAAACAAAAACTTCACCCTTAATCTGCTATGGGACAAAAAATTCATCCTGTTGGGTTTCGACTGGGAATTACCCAAGAGCATCGATCTCGTTGGTTTGCTGATTCCAAACAGTATCCTGAACTGTTACAAGAAGATCATACGATTCGGGAATTTGTGCGTAAGGAACTCAACAATGCCGGGATTTCTAAAGTCCGTATTGAACGCAAAGCCGATCAAATTGATTTAGAAGTCCAAACCGCTAGACCTGGTGTTGTTGTCGGTCGGGGGGGAACAGGGATTGAATCTCTGCGCCTGGGCCTTCAGAAAAAACTAGGGTCACATCGCCAAATTCGGATCAATGTCGTGGAAGTTGCCCGCGTTGATGCCGATGCCACCTTGATTGCTGAGTATATCGCTCAACAACTCGAAAAACGGGTTTCCTTCCGTCGAGTCGTGCGTCAGGCGATTACACGGGCACAAAAAGCCGGAATTGAAGGCATCAAAATTCAAGTCAGTGGTCGGTTAAATGGTGCAGAAATTGCCCGAACCGAATGGACTCGTGAGGGCAGGGTTCCTCTGCATACTTTGCGGGCTGATATTGACTACGCCTATTGTACGGCTTTGACTATCTACGGCATTCTGGGTGTTAAAGTTTGGGTCTTCAAGGGCGAAATTATTCCGGGACAAGAGGAAGTGGCTGCCTCAACGACGACTCAACCTCGTCGAAATCGGCAACCTCGTCGTCAGAAATATGACGACCGTTCTAACGAAGGATAAAGAGATTGTTGTTTGTTATCTATAGAGGGAACAGGGAACAGGGAACAGGGAACAGGCAATTACCCCTTACTCATTACCCATTACCCATTCGTATTACTGATAACTGATAACTGATAACTGATAACTGATAACTGATACGATCATGTTAAGTCCCAGAAGAACAAAATTCCGCAAACAACAGCGTGGCCGGATGAAAGGTCAAGCCACTCGCGGTAATGATCTCAACTTCGGTGATTTTGCACTGCAAGCCTTAGAACCCTGTTGGATTACCTCTCGTCAAATTGAAGCGGCTCGTCGAGCAATGACCCGTTATATTCGTCGGGGGGGCAAAATTTGGATTCGGATTTTCCCGGATAAACCTGTGACGATGCGGGCTGCTGAAACCCGGATGGGTTCGGGTAAAGGGGCTCCTGAATATTGGGTGGCTGTGGTGAAACCCGGTCGGGTGCTGTTTGAAATTGCAGGAGTTTCCGAAGAAATTGCACGGGAAGCGATGCGGTTAGCGGCGTTTAAGTTGCCGATTAAAACCAAGTTTGTTGCTCGTTCCGTTGAGGAAGAAGCTCAGTAAATCTATTGTTAACAGTAGTCGATACTGTCAACCCTAAAGGATTCAGTTATGTCTTTTCCTAAAGTCGAAGAAGCAAGACAGTTGAATGATGAAGAACTGTCTCAGCAAATCTTAGAAGTCAAAAAACAATTGGCTAACCTGCGTTTACTTAAAGCGACAGGGCGTTTAGAAAAAACCCATGAGTTTAAGCATATTCGCCATCGTTTAGCTCAATTGAAAACGGTGGAACGGGAACGCCAAGGAGTACAGTAATGGCAGTAAAAGAACGAGTTGGCTTGGTCGTTAGTAACAAAATGGATAAAACGGTGGTTGTAGCGGTGGAAAACCGTTCTCCCCATCCTAAATACGGCAAAATTGTTGTTAAAACGAAACGATATAAAGCCCACGACGAAAATAACGATTGTCAAGAAGGTGATCGAGTTCGGATTTCTGAAACTCGTCCTTTAAGTAAAACCAAACGCTGGAATGTGGTCGAAATTCTCAGCGATAAAAGCAAAACTGATCTGTAGAGATTTGAAGCTCTCAACTCTCTATAAGGAATCGTCATACCTGAGAGGGAAAAAATAAGACTATGATCCAAGTTCAAACGATTCTTAATGTTGCTGATAATAGCGGTGCACGAAAATTAATGTGTATTCGCGTATTAAAAGGTGGCAACTGTCGTTATGGCGGCATTGGTGATGTGATCATTGCTGTTGTTAAAGATGCTATCCCCAATATGGCGGTCAAAAAATCCGATGTTGTTCGGGCTGTAATTGTTCGGACTCGTCATAGTTTACGCCGGGATAGTGGCATGAGTATTCGGTTTGATGACAATGCGGCTGTGATTATCAACGCCGATGGGAATCCCAGAGGAACTCGTGTATTTGGCCCTGTAGCGCGGGAACTACGGGATAAGAATTTCACCAAAATTGTTTCTCTTGCACCGGAGGTTCTTTAATGTCCAAGAAAACAACATCCGATAAATCCCAACGGTATAAAATGCACGTCAAAAAAGGCGACACTGTGCAGGTGATTACGGGTAGCGATCGAGGAAAGGTTGGAGAAATCCTACGAGTCCTCCCTAAAGTGAGCAAAGTCGTTGTTAAAGATGTTAACGTGAGAACTAAGCACGTTAAACCTCGTCAAGAGGGTGAATCCGGTCAAATTACGACCTTTGAAGCTCCGATTCATAGTTCTAACGTCATGCTGTATTCCACCAAAGAAAACGTTGCCAGTCGTGCGTGTTATACCTTTACCGACGATGGCCGCAAGGTGAGAATGCTGAAAAAAACCGGTGAAATTATTGATTAAAGAGGGAACAGGGATTTCCCCATTACCTATTACCCATTACCCATTCGTAATTCGTAATTCGTAATTCGTAATTCCAACTGTCAACAATTATCCTGACCAAGCCCAGGGTTCATAAAGAGCAACAACTATGGTAGCTAAACTCAAGACGATCTACTTGGACAAAATCGTTCCCAAAATGATGGATCAGTTCAAATATGAAAATATCCATCAAGTGCCTAAGATTGTTAAAATCACGGTCAACCGGGGTTTAGGCGAGGCTTCTCAAAATGCCAAAGCTTTAGAGTCCTCCATCAATGAATTAGCTGTGATTACGGGACAAAAACCTGTTGTCACCCGTGCTAAAAAAGCGATTGCCGGGTTCAAAATTCGCAAAGGAATGCCCGTCGGTGTGATGGTAACCTTACGTTCAGACCGGATGTATGCCTTCTTAGACCGACTGATTAATTTATCTTTGCCTCGGATTCGTGATTTTCGCGGCGTCAGTGGCAAGAGTTTTGATGGTCGAGGAAATTACAGTTTGGGTGTCCGAGAACAATTGATCTTTCCTGAAATTAACTATGACAGTATTGATCAAATTCGAGGCTTAGATATTGCAATTGTGACCACAGCCAAAACCGACGAAGAAGGGCGAGCTTTGCTCAAAGAAATGGGAATGCCCTTCCGGGACAGCTAGTGTGGAACAGGCATCTTGCCTGTAACTTAAAGTAACTGAGGAAACTATGGCGGCAAACGATACCATTGCGGATATGTTGACGCGCATTCGCAATTCTTGCATGGCGCGGCATCAAACTACACAAATTCCTTCTACAAAAATGACCCGTAGTATTGCCCAAGTTCTTAAACAAGAAGGCTTTATTGGGGATTTTGAAGAAACTGGCGAAGGCATTAAAAAATACTTGGTTGTCTCTCTCAAGTACAACTCTAAAACGAAGGCTCCCACCATTCAGAAGTTACAGCGAGTCAGCCGACCGGGTTTGCGAGTGTATCGCAACCGCAAAGAACTCCCTCGCGTTTTAGGTGGTATTGGTGTAGCTATTATTTCTACATCTCGCGGGGTGATGACTGACCGAGAAGCTCGACGTCAAGGACTCGGTGGTGAAGTGCTTTGTTACATTTGGTAGAGACGTGCCATGGCACGTCTGTACGCATGGCACGTCTGTACAGAGTGTCTGTTGTGTGTTGAGCGTTGAGGTGTTCATTGTCAACTGTCAACTGTCAACTGTCCACCGTCAACTGTCAACCGTTAACTGTCAACAAATAGATAACTATGTCTAGAATTGGTAAACGTCCAATTTCGGTACCTAAGCAAGTCACTCTTACTATTAATGGTCAACAGGTGACTGTTAAAGGCCCCAAGGGTGAGCTTTCTCGTGTTCTCCCCCCCGAAGTTGTTGTGGAACAGGATGGAGAAACTGTGAATGTCAAACGAGCTTCTGAGTCCCGGACTGCTCGTCAGCGTCATGGCCTTTGTCGAACTCTTGTATCTAATATGGTCGAAGGGGTTTCTAATGGGTTTGAACGTCGTTTAGAAATCCAAGGGGTGGGTTATCGGGCATCGGTGCAAGGGACAAACCTAGTGTTAAACGTGGGTTACAGTAAACCCGTAGAAATGATACCGCCGGAAGGCATTCGCGTTGCTGTTGAAAATAACACGAATGTGATCATTAGCGGGATTGACAAGGAAATTGTCGGTAATATGGCCGCCCGCGTTCGGGCTGTGCGTCCCCCAGAACCTTATAAAGGCAAAGGCATTCGTTATCAAGGCGAAGTGGTCAGACGTAAAGCTGGTAAAACTGGTAAGGGTGGGAAAAAATAAACTATGAAACTAACTCGTCAAGAATCCCGTGATCGTCGTCATCGTAGAGTTCGGGTCAAGGTAGTTGGCACTGCTGAACGTCCTAGATTAGCAGTGTTTCGCTCCAACCAGCACATTTATGTGCAGGTGATAGATGATACCCAGCATCACACTTTAGTTGCAGCTTCTACGGTGGAACCCGGTTTTAAATCCGAAGATTTATCGGGTGCAACCTGCGACGCTTCTGTCAAAATTGGCCAGTTAATTGCTGAACGGGCTGTGGCGAAAGGCATCAAACAAGTCGTTTTTGATCGGGGTGGATATATCTATCACGGTCGCGTCAAAGCTTTAGCGGATGCCGCCCGAGAAGCTGGACTAGATTTCTAATCAGGTTGGCTATGTTCGGTGGTAGAGACGCGCCAAGGCTCGTCTGGACATAGTAAACCCCTCTATCATAAAAGTTGTTCAGGATATTAAAACTATGGCAGAGCAGCAGCAACAGCAGCGTCGTAAAAAAAGTAATCGCACTAAAGAAAAAGAAACTGAGTGGCAAGAGCGGGTTGTCCAAATCCGTCGGGTTACTAAAGTGGTCAAAGGCGGTAAAAAACTCAGCTTCCGGGCTGTGGTGATTGTTGGTAATGAAAAAGGTCAAGTTGGTGTCGGTGTCGGTAAAGCCGCCGATGTCATTGGAGCCGTGAGAAAAGGGGTCGCAGACGGCCGTAAAAACGTTGTAGAAGTCCCCTTAACTAAGTCTAATTCCATTCCCCATCCGGTTAATGGTGAAGGGGGAGGTGCTCAAGTCATGATGCGTCCTGCGGCTCCGGGGACAGGGGTAATTGCTGGGGGAGCGGTGCGTACCGTTCTGGAATTAGCAGGGGTTCGCAATATCTTAGCCAAACAACTCGGTTCGAGCAATCCTCTGAATAATGCCAGAGCTACGATTCATGCTTTAAAATCATTACGAACCTTTGCAGAGGTGGCCAAAGAGCGGGGCATTCCCATTGAGCATCTTTACGCCTAATTCCATTATTCATCAGAAACAGTTCAAGTAGAAGCAATCATGAGACTCAACGATGCTATACCCAAACCTGGCTCTCGCAAACGCGGTCGTCGCCTAGGTCGTGGGATCTCTGCTGGTCAAGGCGCAAGCTCTGGAAAAGGGATGCGGGGTCAAAATTCTCGTTCCGGTCGCAGCACCCGTCCTGGCTTTGAAGGAGGTCAAAATCCTCTCTATCGTCGCCTTCCTAAACTTAAAGGCTTCCCTCTTGTTAATCGTAAACAATACACTACGATTAATGTAGGTCAGTTGGCATCCCTGAGTGCTAATACTGAAGTTACCCTAAATTCCCTGTTAGAAGCGGGACTCTTAACGGGATCTCGTGGCCCTCTGAAAATTTTAGGACATGGGGAACTGAATGTGGCACTGCGGATCGAAGCGGCAGCCTTTACCCAAGGCGCTCGTACCAAAATTGAAGCCGCAGGTGGGACTTGTCAGTTATCAGTCAACAGTAAACAGTTATCAGTGTAAGAGTTAATAGCCAACAACTATTACCTAGTAACTGATGGCTGGTACAGACCGACCATGGTCGGTCTCTACACTGTTGACTGATACAGACCGACCATGGTCGGTCTCTACACTGATCACTGATCACTGATAACTGATAACTGATTATGGTCGTTAGTCGAGACAAAGCGCCAACTGCACAGGAAACCTTCTTGCAGATGGCACAAGCTGCTGGTCTAAGAGGTCGGATTTTAGTCACCATTGGTTTACTCATTCTGGTGCGTGTGGGGGTATTCATCCCCATTCCCGGAATTGATCGGGCCAGTTTTTCTGCGGCAATTCAGAATAGTCCGGTGATTGGATTCCTCGATTTATTTTCTGGAGGCGGACTGTCGGCTCTGGGAATTTTTGCACTGGGGATTTTGCCCTATATTAATGCCTCCATCATCATGCAATTGATGACGGCGGCTTTACCCAGTCTCGAAGATCTACAAAAAAATGAGGGAGAAGCCGGACGCCGGAAGATTTCTCAAATTACTCGGTATGTGGCTTTAGGCTGGGCCCTGTTACAAAGTGTGGGAATTGCCTTATGGATTAATCCCTTTGCGGATAATCCCGGCATCCTATTCCAAGTTCAAGTGGTTCTTGCCCTGGCAGCCGGATCAATGTTTGTCATGTGGCTCTCGGAACTGATTACCGAACGTGGCATTGGCAACGGTGCTTCTTTACTGATTTTTCTGGGTATTGTGGCCGTATTACCGACATCCCTCGGTAATACCTTTGAGTTAGCTCAAAGCGGAGATCAGGCGATTGTCGGTCGGGTGATTCTGCTGTTAATCGTTTTTCTAGCGATGATCGTGGGGATTGTGTTTGTTCAGGAAGGAACACGACGCATTCCGATCGTTTCTGCTCGTCGCCAAGTCGGTCGTAAATTATACCGAGAAAAAACCAGCTATCTGCCTCTGCGCTTAAATCAAGGCGGGGTGATGCCGATTATTTTTGCCTCGGCGGTTTTGGTCTTACCGGCTTCCCTGGCTCAATTTACCAACAATCCGATTCTGGTTAACCTGGCAACCGCTTTAACGCCCAGTGGTTCCCCTTGGCTGTATGCCATTTTCTATTTATTCCTGATTGTGTTCTTTAGCTATTTCTATGCTTCATTAATTATGAATCCTATAGATATGGCACAGAACCTTAAGAAAATGGGGGCTAGTGTTCCGGGTATTCGTCCAGGTCGCGCTACCAGTGAGTATATTGAGCGGGTTTTAAATCGCTTGACCTTTTTGGGAGCTATCTTTTTAGGGTTAGTTGCTATTATCCCAACCATCGTTGAGAGTGCTACACGAGTTCCTACTTTCCGGGGCTTTGGCGCCACCTCTCTCCTGATTTTGGTAGGGGTAGCCATTGATACGGCTAAACAGGTACAAACCTACGTGATTTCTCAACGATATGAAGGAATGGTGAAACGATAGTGCACTTGATTTTTCTAGGCCCTCCAGGGTCGGGAAAGGGGACTCAAGCCGGCCAGATTTCTGCCAAGTTTACAGTGCCTCATATCTCGACCGGTGAAATTTTACGCACCCATGTCAGTCAAGAAACTGATCTGGGTCAAAAAGCTAAGGATTATATGGATCAAGGGGAATTAGTCCCTGATGATTTGATCTTGGATATGGTTGTCCATCGTCTTGAGCAATCTGATGCTCAAAACGGTTGGATCTTAGATGGGTTTCCCCGAAATATTTCTCAAGCGGACTTCGTGGCTACCACAATTATCCCGGCTGACAGTCACCCGAAAGAATTAGTCAGAGAGCTTCGAGTGATTAACTTAGATGTTCCTGATGATATTCTGGTACAGCGATTGTTAGCCCGAGGACGTCAGGATGATCATGAGGAAATCATTCGTCACCGCTTGCAAGTGTATCGGGAACAAACGGCTCCCTTAATTGATTATTATCAGGATCGAGATCAGCTTTATCACATCGATGGAAACCGTTCTATTGATGAAGTGACTGAGGAGTTGAGCCAGATTGTTTCTGCTTAGGAGATTTCCGGGCTGTTGAAGTGTAAACTTTTTCCAGAAGTTTTCCAGCAGCCAGATGGAGCGAGGAGCAAGTCCTTGGACTAAAGTTACTCCAACCTTACGAGTCAACATCTCCCCTCGGCCGTTGGTTTACCCTAGATTTCCCCAGGAATTGAAGGAAAGAGATTGACAAAAAACAGAGATTACGCTCAATTTTTTGATAAAATCTGTTAAGAAATGGGTTTGAACTCGAATTTCTGAACGTCGTCAGAGGAGCAAATCTCGGTCTTCTGTTGATCGAGGGGACAGATTGTTGAATTGAGGTAAAAATAACTTGGCTAAACAAGATCTCATTGAAATGGAAGGGACAGTCACTGAATCCCTTCCTAATGCTATGTTTCGCGTAGACTTGGATAATGGGTTTAATGTCTTGGCGCACATCTCGGGCAAAATTCGTCGGAATTACATTAAGATTTTGCCCGGAGATCGCGTCAAAGTAGAATTAACCCCCTATGACCTAACCAAAGGCAGAATCACCTATCGTCTACGGAAAAAATAGATGGAAATCTTATCCCTTAGCCTTTGGGGTAAGGGTTAGACTAGATAAAAATCAGGTTTTCAGTGATATAATAATAAATTTGTTGTAGTGTCGCCCAAATTGGCATGAAAGTTCGAGCATCAGTCCGCAAAATTTGTGAAAAGTGTCGCGTCATTCGCCGTCGAGGACGAGTGATGGTGATTTGTTCTAACCCCAAGCATAAGCAACGCCAAGGCTAACACCCTGGGTGATTCGGCGAGGACTGGCTCTGGGTCTTCCTGAACACAGGAAAACGAAACAGACTCAAGATTTCAAACTGCTGCGATTCACGCCTAGCTTTGAACCCGCCTAGATCCTGGTTAAGTCTTTAAGGAGTAGCTACAATTATGCTCCTTCCCACGCGAAAGAGTGTGCAGTATCCATCTAAACCGTAGCTTCAACTTGCATTCAGGGCTCAAGCCCTTCAGCCGATTGGGGATCAATTAATTGCCTATCATTCTACTGCATGATTTAGGCATTGTTGTGATTGTACATTTTAAAGGGAGACGTTCATTGTGGCACGGATAGCCGGAGTAGACCTTCCACGGGATAAACGTGTTGAAATCGGTCTGACTTACATTTATGGAATTGGACTTTCACGGTCTCAACAAATCATCAAAGACACGGGTGTCAATCCTGATATCCGGGTTAAAGATTTGAGTGATGCTGATGTCGCAGCCCTACGCGCCGCCGTTCAACTGTATCAGGTGGAAGGAGATCTGCGACGGATGGAGGCGATGAATATTAAACGCCTCATGGATATTGGTACCTATCGGGGGCGTCGTCATCGTCTAGGTCTGCCTGTGCGCGGTCAACGCACGCGGACAAATGCTAGAACCCGTCGAGGCGTTCGCCGTACCGTTGCGGGCAAGAAAAAAGCAGCCGCTAAGAAATAATTAGACAGGGCGTTTCCAACGACAGAAACTGCTGATTAAACTCCAGCAGCGTTCTGAATTCACAGAACAAGAAAATCGTAAACGAGATTACTATGGCGCGACAAACGAAAAAAACAGGGCCTAAAAAGCAAAAACGTAACGTCCCCAATGGGGTAGCCTACATCCAATCCACCTTTAACAATACGATTGTAACGATTACTGACCCCAATGGAGAGGTCATTTCTTGGGCTTCTGCCGGGTCTACGGGATTTAAAGGGGCTAAAAAGGGGACTCCTTTCGCTGCACAAACCGCAGCAGAAAACGCGGGACGCCGAGCCAATGATCAGGGAATGCGTCAGATTGAAGTCATGGTCAGTGGCCCAGGTGCGGGTCGGGAAACCGCGATTCGTGCGTTGCAAGGGGCTGGTTTAGAAATTACCCTGATTCGAGATATTACTCCAATTCCCCATAATGGTTGCCGTCCCCCGAAACGACGTCGCGTTTAAGTGCAGCTTTGCCAAGCTGTACAGGCGCAAGTGGGTCGCGTCTCTACTAGCAAGAATGAACCAAAACGCTTAGTTTCATTCTTTGCCTTATACTGTCAATTCATTTTGGGGTTCAATGGAGAAGGGAGGTCCATCGGTGGCGCAGTTTAAGATTGAGTGTATTGAATCGAACACTGATACAGACCGGAGTCAGTACGGAAAATTTGTCTTGGAACCTTTAGAACGGGGTCAAGGGACAACGGTTGGTAATGCCCTAAGACGGGTTTTACTCTCGAACTTAGAAGGATCAGCGATTACATCAGTCAGGGTTGCTGGTGTGAATCATGAGTTCGCAACGATGACAGGGGTTAGGGAAGATGTTTTGGAAATTCTGCTCAACCTCAAAGAAGTTGTTCTCAAAAGCTATACCCATCAAAAACAAATCGGTCGCTTACTTGTCCAAGGCCCAGCGACGGTAACCGCAGGTCATTTTGATTTACCGTCCGAGGTTGAGGTCGTAGACAAAAACCAATATATCGCTACTCTGGCTCCTGGAGCAACCTTGGAAATGGAATTCCAAGTTGAGAAAGGAACGGGATATCGGGCTGTTGAGCGCAGCCGAGATGAGGCAACGGCTTTGGATTTTCTCCAAATCGATGCCGTGTTTATGCCTGTGCGAAAAGTCAATTACACCGTTGAGGATGCACGGGTGGGGGGGTCTTTAGAAAAAGACCGACTGATCATGGAAATTTGGACAAATGGGAGTTTCTCACCCCAAGAAGCCCTGAGCCAAGCTGCCAATATTCTGGTGGATTTGTTCACCCCGTTGAAAGATATTACGCTGGAATCGATTAAAAGTGACCAGAATGATGATATCGATCCGACCAGCCAAATCCCCATTGAAGAACTTCAGTTGTCGGTTCGAGCTTACAACTGCCTCAAACGCGCTCAAATCAACTCAGTAGCAGACTTACGAGATTATACTCAAGAAGACCTATTAGAAATTAAAAACTTCGGTCAGAAGTCTGCTGAAGAAGTCATCGAGGCGTTACAAAAACGCTTAGGAATTACGCTGCCTCAAGAACGAGCCTCTAAACCAGCGGCTTCATCACCTTGAGAAGCTAGTTTGACTGAATTCAGTAAACAGTAATCAGTAATCAGTAATCAGTCAAAAGAAAATATAACCCTAAACTC
Source organism: Planktothrix sp. FACHB-1365 (assembly GCF_014697575.1). Lineage (GTDB taxonomy): Bacteria > Cyanobacteriota > Cyanobacteriia > Cyanobacteriales > Microcoleaceae > Planktothrix. Next base: position 166,093 of record NZ_JACJSC010000007.1, read on the forward strand.
TTGTACTGATAACTGATAACTGATAACTGATAACTGATTTAACCCACTCAATCATTTTCTACCTTAAGGTAATTATGCGTCATCGTTGTCGTGTTCCCCAATTGGGCAAACCTGCGGATCAGCGTAAAGCACTGTTGCGATCGCTGGCAACCGAACTTATTCGTCATGGTCGAATCACCACCACGAAAGCTAGAGCGAAAGCGGTACAATCAGAAGCAGAAAAAATGATTACCCTGGCCAAAGACGGTTCCTTAGCAGCCCGTCGCCAAGCTATGGGGTATATCTATGACAAACAACTGGTTCATGCCTTATTTGAGGGAGCCCAAGAACGGTATGGTTCACGCAATGGCGGTTACACCCGTGTTGTTAGAACCGTCAGCCGTCGGGGAGATAATTCACAAATGGCGATTATTGAATTGGTGTAGAAACCCTGAGCGCTGTTGACAATTGGCGGTTGGGGGTTAAGGGTCAACGGTTAAGCCTGGGGTTAATCCCTCCATTGCATAACAAATAATGGATCAACAGCGTATTGCCTTAGTGATTCAGTATCAGGGAACTCACTTTCAAGGTTGGCAACGACAACCGAATCAACGGACAGTACAGCAGGAAATTGAAACCGCGATCGCGACGGTACAGACGCGCCATGGCGCGTCTCTAACTCCCGTGACACTGCACGCGGCGGGTCGCACGGATACGGGGGTTCATGCGGCGGCCCAAGTGGCGCACTTTGATGCACCCAGCCATATCCCAGCTTATCGTTGGGCAACCATTCTCAACAATCGCTTATCTGAGGATGTGTTGATTCGGTCATCGGCTGCTGTTCCCGACCCTTGGCACGCCCGCTTTTCCGCCCAATGGCGTCGATATCGATACACCCTGTATACCGATCCTCGACCCAACTTGTTTGTCCGTCCTTTCAGTTGGCATTACTACCATCATCCGTTGGATGAACAGTTAATCCAATCCGCCTTAGAGCAATTACTGGGATATCACCATTTATCGGCGTTTCAACGGAGTGGCACATCCCGCCCCCATGCTTGGGTAGACGTACAATTTGTCAGTTGTCAACGCCAAGACCCGTTCATCCATATAGAAGTGCAAGCCAGTGGATTTTTATATGGAATGATGCGACTGTTAGTCGGGTTGCTGGTACAGGTTGGAAACGGGGAACGCTCCTTAGAGGAGTTTCGAGACATCTGGGTTCAAGAACGCCGAGAAGTCGTTAAATATGCAGCCCCAGCCCAAGGGCTTTGTTTATTGCGAGTGGGTTATCCAGAGTTTCCCTTTGATCAGGCCGTTTGGTTTGATACTTTTCCTAAATTTGTTGTGGGTTGATGGTTGACGGTCAACAGAGACCTGACACCTCAGTTAACAGGCAAGATGCCTGTTCCACACAACCGATTTATTCTTAAACTTAAGGACAATCAAGAATGACCACAAAAACCTTCCTTCCTTCAGAGACATCCCTAGAACCGAAATGGTATGTCATTGATGCGGCTGACCAACGCTTAGGTCGTTTAGCCTGTGAAGTCGCCCGCATTATTCGGGGAAAAAATAAACCCATTTACACCCCTCACTTAGATACGGGTGACTTTGTGATTATTGTGAATGCGGAAAAAATTCAAGTGACGGGTAAAAAACGGACTCAAAAACTGTATCGCCGTCACTCGGGTAGACCGGGGGGCATGAAAACCGAAACCTTTGATAAATTGCAAGCCCGGATACCCGAACGAATTATTGAGAAGGCCGTTAAGGGGATGTTACCCAAAAATACCTTGGGACGGAACCTGTTTACTAAACTAAAAGTATATGCAGGGCCGGATCATCCTCATCAAGCTCAAAAACCCGAAACTTTAACACTCAATACTATTCCCACAGGAGGTAATTAATGCAAGCAACCGATACTGGCCGTGCTGTTTATTGGGGAACAGGCCGTCGTAAGTGTTCTGTGGCAAGAGTTCGTCTGGTTCCTGGCACGGGCAAATTAACGATTAATGGTAAAGAGGGCGATTTGTATTTGCAATACAACATGGGCTATCTGGCTGCGGCTAAAGCTCCCCTGGACACTCTGGGACTGGAAAATGAATATGATATTTTAGTCAGTGTCAAGGGTGGGGGTTTAACGGGTCAAGCCGAGTCTATCCGTTTAGGGGTAGCCCGTGCCTTATGTGAACTTAGCCCGGATAACCGCAAACCGCTCAAAACCGAGGGCTACTTAACTCGTGACCCCCGTGCTACAGAGCGGAAAAAATATGGTTTACGCAAAGCACGTAAAGCTCCTCAATACTCCAAACGGTAAACCGATACAAGGTTTACGCCCCTTGGGGAACAGAATCCCCGTTAAAATTGTAATTGAACACTTTGTAAATTTAGAACATTACTCGCCATGCCTAAACCTGGTATTCATCCCGAATGGTATCCAGAGGCTGAAGTTTATTGCAACGGTGAATTAGTCACAACCGTTGGTTCTACTCAGCCTCGGCTTTATGTTGATGTGTGGTCAGGAAATCATCCTTTCTACACCGGAACTCAGAAACTTTTAGATACGGAAGGACGTGTTGAGCGCTTCCTTCGGAAGTACGGCATGATGGATGATAAGCAAGCCCAAAAATAGCGAGGTTGTCGTTTGTCTGTCGTCTGTTGTCAGTAGAGACTAAGCATGGCTAGTCTCTACTGACAACTGGCTTTTTCCATTTTGGCAGGGCATTCGGCGCTGATTTCAAGTTGAACTCAGCCTTCCCCCAGCCTTTGATTTGATTGAGGGGTTCAATGCCTCTGACAACTGACAACTGGTACAGACGCGCCATGGCGCGTCTCTACACTGACAAAGGACAACCCTATGGCTGATGCTTATCTTGTTGATAAACTTAAATCCATTGAACAAACTTTCAATGAGTTAACCCTGCGTTTAGCTGATCCTGATATTGCCACTGACCCGGATGAATTTCAACGGGTAGCTAGAGCTCGCTCTTCAATGGAAGAAATTGTGGTGGCTTATCAAGATTGGAAAACGGCTCAAGAACAACTTTTGGGCGCTCGTCAAGTCATGAAGGAAGCTGGAGAAGACCCGGAAATGCGGGAAATGGCTTCTCTGGAAGTGGCAGAGTTGGAAACCCAAATTAACCAACTGGAAATTCTGCTCAAAATCTTGTTACTACCCCGTGACCCTAATGATGAGAAAAATATCATGTTGGAAATTCGGGCTGGAACTGGAGGGGAAGAAGCGAGTATTTGGGCTGGAGATTTAGTGCGAATGTATACCCGATATGCGGAAAGCCAACGCTGGCGGGTGAGTATGGTGAGCGAGTCTCTGGCGGATATGGGTGGCTTTAAGGAAGCGATTTTAGAAATCCAAGGGGATAGCGTTTATAGCAAACTCAAGTTTGAAGCAGGCGTTCACCGGGTTCAGCGTGTTCCGGTAACGGAAGCGGGAGGTCGGGTTCATACTTCGACTGCGACGGTGGCGGTGATGCCGGAAGTGGATGAAGTGGACGTCGAAATTGATCCCAAGGATATTGAGATGACAACGGCTCGTTCCGGGGGTGCGGGAGGTCAAAACGTGAACAAGGTGGAAACGGCGGTTGACCTATTCCATAAACCTACGGGTATTCGGATTTTCTGTACCGAAGAGCGCAGTCAATTACAAAACCGGGAACGGGCGATGCAAATTTTACGGGCGAAGTTGTACGAAGCAAAACTGCGGGAACAACAGGAGGCTGTAACGTCGATGCGTCGTTCTCAAGTCGGAACGGGGTCACGTTCTGAGAAAATCCGTACTTATAACTATAAAGACAATCGCGTGACTGATCATCGCTTAGGTGAAAACTTTCCTCTGGCTACAATTTTGGAGGGAAATTTAGAAAATGTACTGGGTGCCTGTATTGCTAAAGATCAAGAAGAACGGTTAGCTGAATTAGCAAACTCCACATCTAATCCTGTTTCAGTGTAATTCAATGGGTTTTGGCTTTACTGTTGAGATAACGTTTCCCAGTAAGTTAGTCCCAATTGCAGTAAGTGCGAGAACTCATCGGGGTCTCGCCTTTTTTTGACATTAAGCACCTCTGATATTCAATATTTTCTCCCTAGAACCTATTTTTGGGGGTAAATGCAGTCCTCTTGCGCGCTTTAAGATAGAATTGAAGTTACAATTAACGGTTATCCTAAACTCCAAATTTTATCTAATTTTATTTTTTAGTTTCCTAGAGATCAAGATATGCCGCAAAGCAAACTGAAACTCATGGTGGTTGATGATGAGCGAGATAATCTCGATCTGCTCTATCGAACATTTCGGCGGGAATTTCAGGTATTTAGAGCCGATAGTCCTTCTAGTGCCATGAATATTCTCGATACAGAAGGAGAAATGGCGGTGATTATTTCGGATCAAAGTATGCCTGAAATGACAGGAATTCAATTTTTTACCCTGGTCACTGACCGTTTCCCTGATACAATTAGGGTTCTACTAACGGGTTATTCTGAAGATGCTTTAGAGTTGGATTCGGAAACGATAACATCAACTTTGATTTTTAAATGTATTACCAAACCCTGGGAGCCGGAAGCATTTAAAGCTATTATTCAAAAGGCAGTAGAAACTTATAAAGCCAGCAAGGAGAAAGAGCATAATAAAACTTAAAGGGTTAAACTAGATAGGAAATAAACAGATTATTTTTTAATTTAAAGTTTGGCTTTCATAAACTAACAATTATACTCAAGGAAATTAAAATGTTACGACTTGAACATATCAGTAAAATTTATTCTACAGGTTTAGTTCTTAAAGATGTTAATTGGGAAGTAAAACCGGGCGATCGCGTGGGTTTAGTGGGGGTGAATGGGGCGGGAAAATCAACTCAATTAAAAATTATTGCGGGGGAAATGGAACCGACTTCTGGGGAAATTATTCGTCCCGCAAGTTTAAAAATTGCCTATTTAACCCAAGAATTTGAAGTTAATCCCACTCATACGGTTCGGGAAGAGTTTTGGACAGTTTTTGAAGCTGCAAATCAGATTCACGAATCTTTGACCCAGGTACAACATGAAATGCAAACCGCAACTCCAGAGGAGTTAGATCAATTAATTAAAAAATTAGATCGTTTACATCGAGAATTAGAAGCCATTGGCGGGTATACATTGGAGTCTCAAATTGAGAAAATATTGCCGGAAATGGGGTTTGATTCAGAAGATGGCGATCGCTTAGTCAGCGCCTTTAGTGGCGGTTGGCAAATGCGAATGAGTTTAGGAAAAATTTTACTTCAAGAACCGGATTTATTATTATTAGATGAACCGACCAATCATTTAGATTTAGAAACAATTGAATGGTTAGAAACCTATCTCAAAGGCTTAACAACGCCGATGGTGATTGTTTCCCATGACCGAGAATTTTTAGATCGTCTTTGTACTCAAATTGTGGAAACAGAACAAGGGGTTTCTAAAACTTATTTAGGGAATTATTCGGCTTATTTACAACAAAAAGAAGAAGCAGAATTAGCTCAATTAAGTGCCTATGAACGGCAGCAAAAAGAGTTAGAAAAACAACAGGCTTTTATTGAACGATTTCGAGCCAGTGCCACCCGCAGTACCCAAGCGAAAAGCCGAGAAAAACAACTGGATAAAATAGAACGCATTGAAGCGCCTACGTCCTACTCCCCCACCCTAAAATTCCGGTTTCCATCGGCGGTGAGAAGTGGTCGAGAAGTGGTAAATATTAAAGATTTAACTCATTTTTATGATGAAAAAATCTTGTTTTTAGGAACTGAATTATTAGTTGAACGGGGCGATCGCATTGCCTTTTTAGGGCCGAATGGTTGCGGAAAATCGACCTTACTGCGTTTAATTATGGGGTTAGAAGCACCCACAGAAGGACAGGTTTCTTTAGGAGAACATAACGTTATTCTGGGCTATTTTGAACAGAATCAAGCGGAAGCTTTAGATTTAGAAAAAACGGTTATGGAAACCATTCATGATGAAGTTCCTGAGTGGAAAAATGAAGAGGTTCGGACTTTATTAGGACGGTTTTTATTTAGCGGAGATACGGTTTTTAAACAAGTTGGGGCGTTAAGTGGAGGAGAAAAAGCGCGTTTAGCTTTAGCGAAATTATTACTGCAACCGGTGAATTGTTTAATTTTAGATGAACCCACAAACCATTTAGATATTCCGGCTAAGGAAATGTTGGAGGAAGCTTTACAACATTATGAGGGTACGGTTTTAATTGTTTCCCACGACCGTTATTTTATTTCTCGTGTTGCTAATAAAATTGTTGAAATTCGAGATGGAGAGTTTCGGGTTTATTTAGGGGATTATCATTATTATCTCGATAAGCTGGAAGAAGAAAAAGAACAAGCGCGTTTAGCTAAATTGGAAGCGGAGAAAGCAGCTAAAAAAGCGGCGAAAGATGCGAAGAAAAAAGCTAAGGCGAAAGGGAAATAATATGAAATCCAATGTCAACGCTACAGATGATCCCCCCAACCCTCCTGTAGAGACGTTGCATGCAACGTCTCTACAGGAGGGGGATTTGTAGCAAACATTAAAGGATGGAATATAACAACTCTCCAAAATTGAAGAAACAATGCAGGAATGGGGACAAAAACATGAGTGTAACTTTTCCGATTCAAGCGATTAAACTCACTCCGGGTAGCCAGATTACTATTTCTAACCTATCTTGGCAAGATTTTGAAGAAATTTTGATTGACTTAGGAGAAAAGCGCAGTAGTCGTGTTGCTTACTACCGAGGAACCTTAGAAATGATGTCTCCTTTGGCACTCCATGAACGTCCCCACCGGATTATCGGTTATATTCTAACAACAATTCTTGATATTCAAGGGCGAGACTGGGAGGATTTTGGTTCAACGACGCTTAAACGTCCACCCCTGGCTGGAATAGAACCGGATACTTGCTTTTATATTGAAAACGCTCAACGGGTGCAAGGTTGTACTCATTTAGATTTAAAACATTATCCACCACCAGATTTAGCAATAGAAGCAGATGTCACCTCTAAAATAACATTAGAAGCCTACGAAGCCATCGGGGTTCCTGAAGTTTGGATTTATGAAAATCAACAGTTAAAAATTTATTTACTTTCTGATCAAGGCTACACTGAAACGGTTAATAGTCCGACCTTTCCTGAGTTATTCCTAACAGAAATTATTCCCCAATGGGTGCAAAAAGCTATTGATGGAGGAACGAGTAAAATGTTACGAGAATTAAAAAACGAATTACAGTAAAAGTAACTTTAAAAAACCAGGTCAGTTAGGATTATAGCGTTATGATCAAGATTATTAACCCCAAAAAACTGTAAGGATCAACCAACGACTGTTGACCCCTACAAAGATCCAAGATAATGAACTATCTGTTACCTTGAGCAACTACTGTTGTAGAATCAAAGAATTGTTCTTGAGGAATACTGGTGATGGAAGTTCCTTGAACTTTTCTGATGGCTAACCCATTAGAATCTTTTTTGATATAGCGCAGTCCATCTAATTTACCTGCGTTTAATAGTTTCATCCAATCATCCGCACTAATTTTAATAGTCACCGTTTGACCACAGCCATTGAAGTACATATCATTAGTTATCACACCCCCTGACCAACCATAAAAAGCCACAGGCTGTTCCCAAAATACTTGAGTTGTTGTCGCTGCACCTGTATTCAAGGTTTGGTCACAGACACCAGCCAATGCAGGAGTAGTAGCAAAGGACAACAATAAACAGACAGAAAATAACAAAGCCAAGAGTAATTTTTTCATAGTAATTAAATCTCCTATGGAAAGTCGGATAAAATGATTAAGAGCAGGCAATTAAAGTTAAATTAAAGTAATGAATTTTAAAGCAAAAGTAAGTAAACTTATATGCAAATTCCATGACTTTTTTGCAATTTTTTAATTACCCAGTATCCAAGTTACCATAACCCTACTGAGTCAAGCCTTTAGGCTAAAAAATGATATAAAACTTTGAAAAACTTTGAAAAACTTTGAAAAACTGACTGAACTTTCTGATTGTCCTACATTTTTTGTTAAGATTTTATAAAATTTTTCTCTGAGGTCAAAAAATATGAAATAGTGATTTTGTTCAACAACTTTAGGATTGAGAGCAATTAAAAATGAACAAAATTTCTACCGTCTTTAAGGCAGTTTTTGCCTTGTTATTTGTTTGTCTGCTATCTCTTAACTTAGTAATTAGTCCAGCCATGGCAACAGGACAATTTAGCAAAACCTGTGAGGATATAAAACTTGAGGGTTCAATCCTTTCAGCAAGCTGCGAAACAATCAGTGGTTCTTATCAAGATACCTCTATTAATTTAGATAATTTCATCGGTAATTTGAATGGTAGCCTTTCTTGGGGTGATCATCTGTTCTCCCGAACCTGTAAAGATATTGGTTTAGGACAGTCTCTCAGTACCCGCGAATATGTCCTTAGTGCTCAATGTGAAAAAGTGGATGGTAGAACTTATGTTCAAACAGAGATTACTGTAGATGAGGATATTGCTAATATTGACGGATTACTAGAATACGAAGGTTTTGACTCTTTCTAAGATGATGTTTCGGGTTACGACGGGGATGGGGTGAGATGAAATGGAATCGAGTTGTTTTGGGTGCGATCTACCGAAATCGTTCTCATCCCCGGACAACAGAGTTTGATTGAGTTCCGCACTGGGAAAACCAGTCACTACATCTCCTTAGCTGACGTGCATCAAATTGTCTTCTTAGTCGCTTCTATTCGTAGAAGTGGAATTAATGGAAAATTGGCTAACACACTGTTGTTGATAACACACACTTTTCAAGCCATAGACCTTAAAAATACCATGCAACATTAATAACTCGCGTTCAGGAGACCATTATGGCAGATTTTGATGAAGAATTGGATGCAAGCGGATTGAACGAGCCTTTACCTATTTTGCGTGCGAAAAAAGCATTAAGTCAATTAAGCTCTGGTCAAGTTTTACACGTCATTACAACCGACCCAGGTTCAGTGAAAGATTTCGAGGCTTTTGCCAAACAAACGGGGAATGAATTGCTAGAATCCGATGAAGGAGGCGGCAAATACTATTTCTACATCAGAAAAGCCTAGAGTGCTTTAATTCAACTTGAAATCACACAAACCCAGCTTCATTCAACTCACATATTGGTGGCTTCTATTCGTAGAAGTGGAATTATAGCGATTTGCAGATGAACTACAGTTTCTAGGAATAAAAACCCGGTTTCTTTGAGAAACCGGGTTTTTTGGTTTTTCTGAACACACAAAGCTATCATAAAAAACAGTAGAGGAAAAATAATTCTATCCTGTTGAATAATTGATATTAAAATCAGTTAAATCGATCAGAAAACCATTTTAATAACGCCCCAGGTTGAAATTTTGGTTCCCAACAGTTTAACTAATGTAGTATGGCAAGATTGCGATTAGTGCGGTTAGCAGTAACAACGTCTTTCAATTAATTCTTGAGTGTATCCCTTATTTTCCTTAATTTAGCTAGAACGTCTTTTTCTAAACCTGTAGACCAACGATATTTATCGCTTTTATGCTGGTATATGCTAACCTTTTCCTTGAGGTTTTCTATATATTCTATCAGTTCTACCAAATCTTTTTGAGTTTTAACACCCCTAACAATACCAGCAGTCTTTAGGTAATAATTCCCGATTACATCTGCTTCTTCTTTTGAGGCATGATGATCTCGATGGTAGTGACGGATTTTACCATTCATTTCTTCAAAATAAGAGGCTATACTTCTGACAAGAGCAAAATCTAATTCATCTAGTTTTTTAGTTTCATAATTAATTTTTTCCTGACCTGACTTAGGAGGGGTGTCTGGTTCAGAAATAGAAGCAGAGGTTTGAATTGGATCAGAATTTTTAGATTCAGCATTACTCAAGATATACTCTAGATTTTTTAAACAATCCCCGAAAGATGAGATATTGCGGACAATTACCTGTTTTGTTTGAGTATTGATGATCGCATACCCAGAACGTTCATCGACTACAGCATATTGCCCGTGTACTGTCACATAGGCGTTTGTGTTTATTCTTTTGATGTCACTCATTTGGGATTTGGGAAACTAAAAAAACAACTATTTTATATAATACCATAAGGAGAGCCTTATGGGTTTTGTTTAGTCTTAAAATGGATCTTTTTAATATTAAGAATTGTTGCAAATTAAAACAAAATCGAAATTTTTTAACAATGGCAAAAGGTTAATTGTATCTTAAACAATATCTTGGGTTTGACACCCCACAACAGCTTAAAAAACTTAAATTGAAACAGGACTTAATAATGATTAATACTGGAACACCAGTTTCTCAAGGGACTGGCGTTGTCTTAAAAGCCCCTTTATCGGGATATATTCTCCCCCTTGAACAAGTTCCTGACCCGGTATTTGCTCAAAAAATGGTTGGGGATGGGATTTCAATTGACCCGGTGAGTCAAGTTTTAATAGCCCCTTGTGATGGGGAAATCATACAACTCCATCCCTCCCATCATGCTGTCACTCTCAAAACAGCCGAGGGGCTAGAAATATTGATGCACATTGGTTTAGATACCGTAACCTTGCGGGGTGAAGGGTTTAAGCCTAAAGTTAAAATGGGCGATCGCATTCAAACCGGTGATCCCTTAATTGAATTTGATATCGATTATGTTGCCCTTCATGCTAAAAGTTTGCTCACTCAAATTGTCATTACAAATAGTGAGGAAGTGGCAAATTTTCAGGCGAATTCTGGCACTGTTATTGCTGGCGAAACGGTCATTTTAGAACTCATTTTATCCACAACCGTTAAAGAACATACTCCTACTTCTAATCAGACCATTACTTCCGATGAAATTATTATTCCTAATCCCACAGGATTACACGCTAGACCATCAGCCGTATTAGCCAATTTAGCCAAAAAATATCAATCAAAAATTCGCTTACAACGGGGCGATCAAGACGCCAATATTCGCAGCGTTGTTGGGTTAATGGGGTTAGAAGTTAATCACGGAGATCGGGTGGTTTTAGTCGCCCAAGGGCCAGATGCAGCAGAGGCGATCGCTGAACTCTCTGATGCGCTCCGTTCCGGTTTAGGAGAAGAAGGAACAGTCCCCATTGCGGCACCTGCGAGTGTTGCTCAAGGAGACATCTCAGCACCGCCTCCCCGTCGTCGTTCGGATGATCCCAATCTAATTTTAGGAGTAGCAGCATCCTCCGGGGTAGCTGTCGGTCAGACGTTCCGAGTTCGGGAACAGGAAATTCAGGTGAAAGAACGGGGCGAAAACCCCAATTCAGAACGGCGTAAACTAGAAGCCGCCATTAAACAAGCCCAATTAGAGGTAGAAGCGTTACGCGCTAATGTACATGGACAGGGCGACCCGAGTAAATCGGCGATTTTTGCTGCTCACCAAGAATTATTAGAAGATCCCGAATTAATTGATATTGCAACCAGTACCATTGATAAGGGAAAAAGTGCCGCTTTTGCTTGGAAACAAACCTTTACGAATAGTGCAGAACAATTAGCAAAATTACAAAATGAATTGTTATCTCAACGGGCAAATGATGTCCGAGATGTGGGACAACGGGTACTCAGAATTCTCACAGGAGTAACTTCAACCGGGCCTATTTATCCCGATAATACTATCTTGATTGCTGAAGATTTAACGCCTTCAGATATGGCAACTTTAGATCGATCTAAAGTGATTGGATTTTGTACTGTTGCGGGGGGAGCGACTTCTCACGTTGCGATTTTAGCGCGTTCAATGGAAATTCCCGCGATCGCAGGAACGGAACCCCAAGTGTTAGATTTACCTGATGGAACTTGGGTGATTTTAGATGGCAATAAAGGAACGTTGCAACTAAACCCAACTTCCGCAGAAATGGAACAGGTGAAAACCTTACAAATTGAAATTGCTAAAAAGCGAGAACAGGATGTGTCTAACGCCATGAAACCCGCCATCACAACGGATGGGTATCGGATGGAAATTGTGGCAAATATTGGCAACCAACGGGATGCAGAAACCGCCGTTCAATTAGGCGGTGAAGGGGTAGGTTTATTGCGAACCGAATTTATTTTTATGGATCGCTCATCGGCTCCTACAGAAGACGAACAAACCGAGATTTATAGTAGTATTGCTGAAGTTTTAGGAAAAGAACGACCGTTAATTATTCGGACGTTAGATGTAGGAGGAGATAAACCTTTACCTTATTTACCTATTCCCCATGAAGAAAATCCATTTTTAGGAGAAAGAGGTATTCGAGTTGGGTTTGATCGTCCTGAAATTTTAAGAACCCAGTTAAGAGCGATTCTGAGATCGGCTTCTTCAGGAAACTTAAAAATTATGTTTCCGATGATTGCGAGGTTAGAAGAAATAAAAATGGCAAAAGCTATGTTAGAAGAAGAACGAGAAAAGTTAAATGCTCCGGCGGTTTCTGTGGGAATTATGGTAGAAATTCCAGCCGCAGCAATGATGGCTGAACAGTTTGCCAAAGAAGCTGATTTCTTCTCCATTGGAACCAATGATTTAACCCAATATACCTTAGCAATGGATCGAGGACATCCAAAACTAGCTCCTTATGTTGATGGGTTAAATCCTGCTATTTTAAGATTAATTGATTTAACCGTAAAAGGAGCAACTCAACAGGGAAAATGGGTAGGTGTTTGTGGTGGCATAGCCAGTGATCCACAAGCAATTCCATTATTAATTGGTTTAGGAGTTAAGGAATTAAGTGTCAGTGTTCCCAATATTCCTAGTATTAAGGCACAAATCCGAGAATTAAGTTTAGTTGAATGTCAAGAATTAGCCCAAAAAGCATTAAACGCAGAAACAGGGGCAGATGTCCGGGCACTTTAATCAGTGTAGAGACGTGCCAAGGCGCGTCTGTAGCAGTTATCAGTAACAATATTTGATAGAGTCCTGAAGGACTCACTACTTAAGAAAAACAATGCTAAAAAACGCTTTTGCTTTATTACAAAAAATGGGAAAGTCTTTAATGCTTCCCGTTTCGGTCTTACCCATTGCTGGTTTATTATTGGGATTGGGGAGTGCTCGTTTAATTGAATTGCAAAACTTGGCATCGGGAACGATTACCTCCCCTAAATTTTGGTGGTTACCCGACTGGTTAGCCACCATTATGAAGAATTCCGGGGATGCAATTTTTGGAAATTTACCGATTATTTTTGCGATTTCTGTTGCGATTGGATTTGCTGAAAATGATGGGGTTTCTGCCTTAGCTGCGACCGTTGGATTCGTTGTTTTTGTGGCTTCATTGGGGGCAGCTTCTACCACTTTATTTGGCATGAATCCCGATGATTTAGTCAAAGTCATGGGGATTTCTTCGTTAGATACGGGGGTATTTGGCGGTTTAATTATGGGCTGTGTTGCAGCTTATTTATTTAACCGTTTTTTCCGAATTCAACTCCCCCAATATTTAGGATTTTTTGCCGGAAAACGATTTGTTCCCATTATTACGTCCTTTGCTGCGATCGCAATGGGAATCTTAATGAGCGTGATCTGGCCCCCCATTGGAGAGGCGATTTCTACGGCTGCTAATGCGGCTGCATCCGGTGGAAATGTGAGTATTACCGCAGCAATTTATGGGGTTGTAGAACGGTTATTATTACCCTTTGGATTACACCATATTTGGAATGTTCCCTTCTTCTTCCAAATTGGTTCTTTTACTGATCCAATCACAAATAGAGTCGTTACCGGAGATATTAATCGCTTCTTTGCGGGTGACCCAACGGCGGGAATTTTAGGGGGTGCTTATTGGTTTAAAATGTTTGGTTTACCTGCGGCTGCCATTGCCATTTGGCGGGCTGCAAAACCGAAAAATCGGGTGGTAACGGGAGGGATTATGATCTCTGCTGCTTTTACCTCTTTTTTAACCGGAATTACCGAACCGATTGAATTTTCATTTATGTTTGTCGCCCCTGCTTTATATGCGGTTCATGCGTTAATGGCTGGGTTTTGTGATTGGTTATTTATTGCCCTAGGTGGACGTATGGGGTTTACCTTTTCCCAGGGATTTATTGACTTTTTCCTCTTCAATAGTTTAGGAACAAAAGCTTGGTTAATTCCCGCTTTAGGGCCGTTTTTTGCAGCTTTATATTTCTGTGTGTTTTACTTTGGAATCCGACAGTTTAATTTACCTACTCCGGGTCGAGAAGATGATGTAGAAACCGTAGAAACGATTACCCCAGGAACAGGAGTTGGTAGTTTAGCGATGGAACTGGTGCGTGCTTTTGGGGGACGCAGTAATATTACCACGTTAGATGCTTGTATTACTCGGTTACGGATCACCGTTAATGATATTAAAAAGGTGAATAAAAACCGACTGAAAGCGTTAGGAGCATCGGGAGTTTTAGAAATCGGAAATAGCGCTCAAGCAATCTTCGGCCCCCGTTCAGAAAATTTAAAAACAGATATGATCGAATATCTGAAAGTTGCAGGGCCAGAAGCGGATATTGTGGAGGAAATCACACCGGAAACGACAGAGGTTAATTCAACATCAAATGATGCTATTTTACCAACAATAACCTTAGATGCAGAGGCTAAAAATCGGATTCAAAATATCATTATTGCTTTAGGAGGGAAACAGAATATTCAAACCGTTGATGCAGTTGCGTTAACTCGATTACGAGTTCAAGTCATTGATAATACCCTAATTGATGAAGCGGCATTAACAGCGGCAGGTGTGGAGGGTATTTTACGTTTACCAGATGGGATTTTGCATCTATTAGTTGGTTTAGGTGCCCAACAATATGCAGCCCAAATCAGTAATCAGTAATCAGTTATCAGTTATCAGTAATCAGTAATCAGTTATCAGTTATCAGTTATCAGTTAATAGGGAACAGGGAATTACGAATTACTGATATAGACGGAATTCAATATTTATTTAGGGGTAATTCATGAATTGCCCCTAACCCTACTCTTTAAATTGGTGTAAAATCCAGGTTAAGATTCAGTTGATTGGCTTGTACTCCCGGTAAAAATGCAATTAATTCTTGTTGACCGGATTTGTTAACATAAATACCCGCGCCTGTTCCATAACCCGATAATGTTAAATCATTAAATGTAATTACATCCCCGGTTTTATAAGCAAAGTAATCTTCACCGACCGTAAAATCAGAAATCAACGCAAAATCTGTTAAACCTCCCGTTGAGTAATAAGTGGTAGAATTAGAACCTCCTAAATAAAACGCATCAAATCCAACTCCACCTACTAAGGTATCAATTTCACCCGACCCCGGATTAGCAGCATTAACATCAACACCCGCTACATAATCATCCCCAACATCACCAGAAACATAATCATTTCCCCCTCCACCTGCCAGCAAATCTTGGTCTTTCCCTCCAAATAGAGAGTCATTATTAACTCCCCCAACTAAGTAGTCTGAACCTAAATTCCCAAAGAGTTGATTAGTACCTGATTCTTCAATCAGAATATCGTTTTCTTTTCCGCCAAAAAGTAAATCATTTCCGAGGTTGCCATAAATAAGATCGTTTCCTTGATTTCCATTAATTGTATCATCACCCGCAAGACCTTGTAGAGTATCATCTCCTTCTAAACCATAGATTTCATCTTTCTCCACAAGTCCAGCGAGATTATCAGCTAATGCAGTTCCTAAAATTAAACTCATTTTTTTATCAGTAATTAGTTATCAGTTATCAGTTATCAAGTATCCGCATCATCAGTTATCAGTGTAGAGACGTGCCTGGGCGAAGCTGGTTCATGCCGTAAGGCTATTGCCGTAGGCTTTTGGCGCGTCTGTATAAGTAATCAGTCATTAGTTATAAAACAGTTGTTGTTTGTTGTCAACTACTGGAAATCTTTATTTTGCTTCATTCACGGGATTTCTTTGATTGACTGATTACTAATTTTTGAGTGGTAGCGATCGCAACAACACCCACCACCGGAATTTTAGCGTGTTGGAATTGATCAATCGCTGCTTTTATGGTTGCACCTGTGGTATAAATATCATCTAAAATTAAGACTGAACCGGGGGGACGGCGACGACGAAAATCTTGACCTAAATTAAAGACACTTTGCATTTCTTTGAACCGTTGTTCGGGCGATAATTCATGCAATGCTTCTGTTTCTTTAATTCGTTCTAAACCGTGAGCCGCTAGAGATAAACCCGTAATTTCACAAAAACTTTTCCCTAAAAGTTCTGCTTGATTAAATCCCCGCTTTTTTAATTTAGCGACGTGTAAAGGAATGGGTACAACCGTAACACACGACATTTCCCTCGGAGTCGATAACCAAGTTTCTGCTAATCCATAGCCTAAAGGTTTAGCTAATTCTGTATGATGATCATACTTCAAAGCTGCGATCGCTCGCTTGAGAACGTCTTTATATTGTCCCCAGACACAAAGCGGTATTTCTGTAGCAAATTTAGTCCCTTGGGGAAATCGACAGCGAAGTAACTGTCGTTGACAATAATCACAAAGTTCTGTATTAGCAGGTCGGTTACACAATGGACAATTGGGTTTGAGAAATAAGTTTAAAAGTGCTTTCATCATTCTTCTAGCCGGTTTCGGGTTTCGGGTTTCGGGTTTCAGCTTGAAGAGTTGTTTTTGTTAAGCCTGACACCTGACACCTGACATCTATAATAATGAGTGAACTTAGCTTAAGGCGTGGATAATTTTTATTGGCTTGACGAAATTCAACCTTCTGATCGGGAAGTTGTCGGGGAGCAAGCATTCTATTTAAGCCATTTACTCCGTCAAGGTCATCCGATATTACCGGGTTTCGTTGTGACGGCTCAATTATTCTGGGAATTTATACAAACGATTGACTGGTTAGAACCCTTGTTTGTAGATTTACCCCAATCATCCCTTTATTTTGATGTCAATCAACCGCGTCAATTACAAGCGATCGCTCAACACCTTTGTCAACAACTCATCGATACCCCTTTACCCGAACCTTGGGTTCAACAAATTCAAGCTTATATTAACCAATTAAATACACCTGCATTGATATTTTATCCAAGCTTGAGTATTCCCCATCAATCCCCAATATCAGGACTATTAGAATCGGTAATGGGTTGGGGAGATGCTGAAGCCGCTTTATTAGGACTTAAACAAGCATACTGTGAATTTTTTCGGGCTAGAAGTTTATTATATTGGCAACGATGTGGTGTGCGATTACAAGATTTACAACCTACGGTATTAGTTCAACCCCTTCACTCTGCGATCGCGTCTGGATTGGTTCAAATTCAGCCTGATGCTTGGGAAATCCACTCAACTTGGGGTTTAGAATTTTCACTGCGATGGGGAGAGAACTATCCTGATCTTTATAGAATTCAACCCCAAACCGCAAGGATTGAATATCAACATTTAGGCTCTAAAACAATTGTCTATGATTTAAAATCTTCTCCGCAGCAACCGACCCAATATCCCATTCCTCAAAAGCAATTTGGAACAGGAGTTACTCAACTTCCAATTTACGCCACCTTAGTTTCTGAACAACAACCGGAATTTTCCCTGACCCCTCAACAACTCCAACAGTTAATTGAAAGAACTCAACAGGTTATCAACGATTTACCTGTGATCACCCAATTCCATTGGGGTTTATTTCAATCGTCCCAGAACCCAGAACCTGAATTATATCTCGCTGGGGTTGGATCTCCTGAAATCTGTCTTTTATCTCATCCGTTGAATTCTGAGTCTACCCCTGAACGTCAACCGCCTTTTCAAGGACTGGCGGTGGCTTCTGGACAATGTAGGGGCACTGCTTACATCCTGACTACCCCAGACTCTATTCCCTCCCAGTTACCCGATAATACGGTGTTAGTGGTTCCTGCGATTACTTGGGATTATTTACCGTTATTAAAGCAATGTGTGGGAATTGTGGCTGAACAAGGGGGAATGACCAGTCATGGTGCAATTGTGGCGAGAGAACTGGGAATCCCTGCGGTCTGTGGTATTGTGAATGCAACAGTACAAATTAAAACAGGTGAGTCCGTGTTTGTAGATGGTAAGCGCGGAGAAGTTTATTTTATGGAACAAAATCATTCGGTGAATGAAGGGTTATCAGAACAAAATCTTCAGCAACAACGCTTCTTTGAAACCCACTTCATACCGAACGCAACCCCCTTGATGGTCAATATTAGTCAATCGAGTTCTATACAACATCTTCCTGCTTTACCGATTGATGGAGTCGGTTTACTCCGTTCAGAATTAATGGCGATTGAAGTGTTAGAATTTCCTCAACATCCCCCTGTTTCTGAGGAAAACCGAAGCAAATCCTATAATTTTAGTCGCTGGATTGAACCGGAACAACAGCTTGAATTTGTTCAAAGAATGGTAGAACCTTTGCATCAATTGGCTATTATTCTATCTTCTCGACCGCTCTATTATCGAGCGTTAGACTTAAGAGAAAAAGGGAATTTCCCCATTTCTAATTTCCCATCCCCCGAACGTCTGGCGTTATTTGATTTAGAACTTCAAATTTTATTACAATTATATGAATCCGGTTATCAAAACATTTATCTAATTTTACCGTTTATTCGTTGCGTTGAAGAGTTTTTAATCTATCGTTATCGCATTGAAAGTTCAGGATTAAGTCATTATCCTCAGTTTCAAGTTTGGATTATGGCAGAAGTGCCATCGCTGTTATTTTCATTACCCGATTATGTCAAAGCAGGAGTGCAAGGTATTTCTATTGGAACGAATGATCTCACGCAATTATTATTCGGAATTGATCGCAATCAAATCCACAGTTCTCCTGACAATCAGATTGAATATGAACGCCATCCTGCGTTAAAAAAAGCGATAAAACAGTTCATTAAAAAGGCGAGAAAAGCCAAAATTCCTTGCTCAATTTGTGGCGATGCACCCGCCTTATATCCTGAATTAATTGAAGATTTAGTGCGTTGGGGAATTACATCAATTTCTGTTAATTTAGATGTCGTTGAATCCACCCATACCGCGATTACCAAATCCGAAAAACGCATCCTGCTTAAAGCTGCACGTCAACAAATTTAGAGCCGGGAACAGGGGAAAAAGAGGAGACAATTCTAATTCCAAAACCCCTTTAATGCTGACTGTTCCCTGTTCCCAGTTAAGCTGTTCCCACTTAATATTGAGTCCGTTGGAAAGCTTCTTCGGGTGAAATATTACCGTAAATCACAGATAAAATTCCCGGTAAATAATCATCCATTGTGGTGATGCTGGTATAGATTAAATGTTTAATAAATGCCGGAGTGAGAGCGGCATCTTCCGCATCTAAGCTGGTTTTATAGCGAACTTCACCATCGTGGAAATTCAGTTCAAAGTTTCCAACTACTGTGCCATAATTAAGCATCGTAATAAACGCCGCCATATTATAACGTTTATAATCAGGAACTTTCACCGGACAAATAGAATAAACGGCAATTTGTCGTTCTGCTTCCCGAACAACTGTATAACAATCAAATCGTCCATTTTTACCTTCCACTCCCAATGCTAAGACCCGCCGATGTTCAATTTCTCTATAAACCCAACCATCTAGGTTCATAAAATCAATGAGAACATCAAATACAGCCCGATCACTGGGGTAATCTTGAGACATTAATTCCGGGTTTTGTACTTCAGGGTTTTGTTCTGACACAGTAAACATCCTTAATTTTCCTAATCTTTACAAAATTCTATGAATACTAACTTCAACAATTACGCTCTATGTTCGGTTTTCTTGCGTTGGAATATTATACGCAATTTTATTATCTTTGGCAGTTTGGTAAGCAATATTAGTTAATTCATAATAAATCGGGGAATAAAGAGAGTAAAGTTGACCATAATAAAATCGATTTCGATATCGATAATAATCTTGAACTTTTTTTCTAATGACTAAGGGTAAATGAGGATTCTTTTCAAAGGTTTGATCCCGGCGTTCAATCACCCATTTAATTTCCTGTAAATCAACTCCCTGAGTGATTAACTGAAAACACTGTTCAATGACTTGACGAATTTTTTCCCGTTCTTTAGCTTGAAATTCTAAGCCTTCTTGCTCTGGATTTCCAGCTAATAATTCTAACCGATAAGCTCCTTGTGGGTTAGCGTGGGGATACCAGCCCAATTTTAAGCGATCGCCAGTTTGATTAATAATCCAGTCTGTTCCATTAAACTTAAGGGGTTGAATCATCAGCAAGTTTTCATTATAAAACTGCTCATTGACAATACGGCCATCTTGAATGAATGGATCTTCATCCCCAAAAGTATTATGAGTGATTGCCCAACCACTGGGAATATTCAGACGCACAAGTTTTGAATACATAAATTAGGATTGACTGGATCAAGACTCAAGGTAAACCATGAGAACCAATGCTGTCAGCAGCAGTTGATGTTGCTTTCAGCTTACTTCTGGTGGAATTATAATGCAACTTCTGATCTATATCATGTTTTTTCCTCAATTGCAGGGTGAAAATCAATGTCCCTTTTCCGGATCGAAGGTTGGCAGGCGGATCAGTGGAAGTAGGATTGCGTTGAAGTAAGTTTATGTTTAAATCTCGTATTTTAATCTTAACGACCCTAGTAACGACTCTCAGCTTAGGGTTAGCTTCCTCAAGTCTAGCTGAATGGTTTTATGGCTATCCTGACAGGTTTTCTGACTATCCTGCGTCACCTTCTGACTCTAAGGTAGAAGCAACCGTTGATCCCCGTCAATTGATCACGGTGAGATTACGGAATAAAACTGACCAAACCCTAGTTTATGCCTTAGCCAATGATAATTCTCAACACTTAGCACCGGGTAAAACGGGAGAATTTTTAGTTCGGGTGGGACGTCAACCCGGAGAAACGAGTACAATTTTAATTAACACGCCCGACTATACTTACCCATTAATTTATAATGTCCGCGTTATTCCCAAAAATACATTAATGGTTGAAATTACCCCCACCCGTGCAGATAATCCCCACCAAGAACGTACCATTTATATTGATGAACAGGGAAGAGTTTACTCATTTTAATTACAGCAGGGAACAGGCAACAGAGAATAGAAGCTTTCTTACCCATTACCCATTCCCTATTCGTAATTCGTAATTCGTAATTCGTAATTCGTAATTCCCTGTTCCCTTTAACAATTAATTTCACAAGCCCCAATACTCACCCAACTACTTGAACCATCTTTCCAATGTTCTTTTTTCCAAATAGGTGCAGTATGTTTTAACGTATCAATTGCATATTGACAAGCTTCAAAGGCTTCTCGACGGTGAGGACAACCCACCGCAATTAAAACACTAATTTCACCAATTCTTAAACGTCCAACCCGATGATGAATCACTACACGAGTCACATCTAACCATTGTTGGCGGATGTCCGCAGCAATTTTTTCAAATACTTTTAAAGCCATCGGTTGATAAGCTTGATATTCTAAAGATTCTACAGGTTGACCTTGGGTTTGATTTCTCACCATTCCACTCATGACCACAATTGCACCATTCCTGGGGTCATCAGCTAAAGCATAAATTTCCTCTAATAAAAGAGGTGCAATTGTAATCGAAAAACTATCCTGAAACGGAGAAGGAGTCAGTGTTAAATCCTTCTCCAAATCATTAGAAACAATCACAACTTTGGACTCCTCCATCAATGGATGAATAGGTTCAGAGTTTTAATCAGAAACCTAGTTTCTACATCCATTCTATTTTAATCGATTGTTTGCGATTATTTTAAATTTAGGGTTGAGCACTATCGGTTGACTGAGGTTGTTCAACGGGTTTTTGATCAGCTAGTTTTAATAATTCAGGAACAGTGACAAAGGTATACCCCTGCTCTTTCAGTTTTTTGATAATAGTGGGTAAAGCTTGTACCGTTGCTGAACGATCTCCGCCCCCATCGTGCATTAAAATAATTCCACCGGATTTAGCTTGTTTTAAAACATTATTAATAATGCCTTCCGATGAAGATTTCCAATCCTGTGAATCCACTGACCACATAATATTAACGTGATTTTGCTTCAACACATAATCTACTAATCCGTTATCTAAAACCCCCCCTGGTGGTCGGAAAATTGGACTTTCAATTCCAGTTAACTCCTCAATTAATTTAGCCGTACTCTCAATTTCCTCAGCAGCAGCAGCCGGACTATATTTGTGATAACGATGGTTCCAAGTATGGTTCGCTACAACATGACCCTCGTTAACGACTACCTTCGCAATATCTTTCTGATTTTTTAAAGCCAAACCCACCCAAAAAAATGTGGCTTTAATATTATTTTCTTCTAAAATATCTAAAATTTGGCGAGTGCTTTTCGGCCAGGGGCCATCATCAAATGTGAATGCAATTACTTTTTGTTCGCCCGGAATTGTTACTTCTTTAATGCTTTGGCCTTTAAATTGTTCGGGAATACTATAACTAAAGCGCTGAGTTTGAAATTGTTCCAAAGTCTTTTGTATGTTATCAACTCGTTGAGTGATTGCTTTCTGAACATTTAAGTCTGACGGTGATAAGGGTTGAGAAGGAATTTTTGCGGAAGAATTTTGAGGTTTTTCAGTAATATTAGGAATAATCCTGGGGGGTTTTGAAGAACTAGCAGAAAGGCTTTGTTTTGTAGCTCGCTCTACACGCAGATTAACGGGTAACATCACACCCATCGCAAAACTAGCAGTGGCTGCTACAAGAGCAAATAAGGCAACTTTTTGTTGTCGTAAGAGAGGACTATACTGGGCCACGAGATTACTCCTTCACACCGAAAATAAATTTTAGAATTGAGCGTGATCGAACCGCATCTAAAAAGCCAACTGATTCACCCTTGACATCAGAGATGCACATTTTTAATAAAAAGTCAAGCCTCTGATTACAAACGTAATCTTATGAATTTTGAGGGTTGAACAATAATACCTCTAAAATCCTAGTGCATAAGGACGCTAAGAAGAAGAAACTTTTAAGAAAAGTTAGGTTTTGTTGATAATGGTTTCACGGTATAAACTCACTGCTCGTTGAATCACATCGTCAATGGTTAAATTGTCCGTTTGAATTTCAACCGCATCAAGGGCTTTTCGTAACGGTGAAATAGCCCGATTACTATCAAGGTGATCCCGTTGGGCAATATCCTGTTCCAGTTGGTCTTGAGTGATGTCTGTTTGGCCCTTAGCGTGCAGTTCTAATAATCGCCGTTTAGCCCGTTCTTGTACCGATGCCGTTAAGAAAATTTTCAATTCAGCATCGGGAAATACCGTTGTTCCAATATCCCGACCTTCTGCCACAATTCCGCCTTGACGACCAAACGCTTGTTGCTGTTTAACTAAGGCTTGACGAACAGCCCATTGAGAGGCGATCGCAGACACATTCGCCGTGACCTCCAAGGATCGAATTGCCTCCGTCACATCCTGGCCATTAATCACCGTTCGCGGTTGTTCCCCATCGGGGATTAATTCAATGTGGCATTGACTCACGATTTCAGCGATCGCAGGTTGATCATCAATCTTAATTCCCGACTGAAGCACCAACCACGTGACCGCCCGATACATGGCCCCCGTATCCAAATACAACAACCCTAACGCCTCGGCAATTTTGCGCGTCACCGTCGATTTCCCGGCTCCGGCTGGCCCATCAATGGCAATAATCGGTTGACGATGACGCAAAATCAGATTATCAATTAACCGAGTTGTCCCCACACGAGCCGCAACGGCCAATAACCCCATTGTTTCAACGGTTGTCAACGGAATTAACGTCTCAGGTTGGACTAACTCAATATATTCAACCTGTACCCCAGGTTCAGTTTCTAATTCAGTTTGTACAATTTGTTTAATATCCGTAGCCGTTTTACAACCTTGTTGAAATTGTTCTTGACCTCGACACAAAGCTCGATATAAAACCGTTGCTTGCTGTTTTTGGTTATCTGTTAAATATTGATTGCGAGAACTATAAGCCAGTCCCGATGGTTCTCGAATAATCGGACAAGGAATAATCTCAATCGGCCAGTTTAAATCCTGAACCAAACGTTGAATAATGGCAATTTGTTGAGCGTCTTTTTGGCCAAAATAAGCCCGATCCGGTTGCACCAAATTGAATAATTTAGCCACAACCGTCGCCACTCCTTGAAAATGTCCGGGTCGAGATTTTCCACACAACCCCGACATCATCGATGCTAGGGGAATCACCATTGTTTGCATTGAAGAGGGATACATTTCCTCCGCTTCGGGAGCAAAAACCACATCAACCCCCGCCTGTTCACACTGTTGCAAATCCGCCTCTAAAACACGGGGATATTTTTGGAAATCCTCTTGGGGGCCAAACTGTATAGGATTGACAAAAATACTCACCACCACCAGGGAATTTTCTGATCTCGCCCGTTGAATTAAACTCAGATGCCCTAAATGTAACCCTCCCATGGTGGGAACCAAACCCACTAACTGGTCAGGGTTTTGGGTTCGGTAGCCCCGAAGATAACACCGCAGAGCCGCAACGCTAGTCAACAGACGAATCATAAATCAGTTATCAGTTATCAGTTATCAATTGTAGGGGCGGGGTTCCCCTGCCCGTATCAGTGATCAATTATCGGTCAACCGTCAACAGTTAACAGCCTACTCCGACACTGATAACTGATCACTGATAACTGATCACTGATTCGGAGTCAATACATCAATTTGAACCGGGGCAACGCCACTGCTAATCATGCCAATGGCTTGAGCCGCAGCTTTCGATAAATCAATCACCCGACCTCCAGCATAGGGGCCACGATCATTAATTCGGACGACAACGGATTGACCATTATCTTGATTAGTGACTCGTACCACTGTCCCAAAGGGTAAAGAAGGATGGGCCGCCGTTAAATCGTATTGATTAAAGGTTTCTCCATTGGCCGTTTGTCCGCCATCAAAACCAGGGCCATACCAAGACGCCCAACCCTCAATTCGCCGGATGAAGAACCCCGTGGCGACCTCTGGAACCGATGGCTTGGGTAAACCTTCAATTGCATTTAAAGGGGGAGCATTGCCAATCTGCCGTCGAATACGATTAGTCGCTTGTAAAGCATCCGTTGCTTTGTCATTAGTCGTATCGGGCAGAATCGTTTGTGAGTCAATGGAAACCAGTTCTTTGCCAGCTACTTCAATCACATAATGCTGGCGCTGTTCGTCCCATCGAACTTGAATCGTCGTCGCATCAAAGTTATTGCGAATCAGTTGATTAATTTCGGCTGCAACGGCAGTAGCACGGGAAACTGGGTCGGTGGTTCTGGTAGATTGCGTTGCAGGAGTTTTAGGATTAGGGAGATCAGCTTGGCCAGAATACGAGCCCACTTTTATCGGTTGAAGCGTTGGGGCTGTTCTAGCTTTGGGATCAAAGTTGGCATTCTGGATAAAGGTCAGGACTGGAATATTCCTAATGTAAAGGGTTGCCGCTTGTTCTTGATTCAATTCATGAGCTTTGATTTTGGCAACTGTTTCCGGTAAAAAGGCGGTAGTGGTTGGTTGGGATTGATATTCTCCAACTTTCATCACGTCGGCAGGTTCAGGTTGGGTCGTAGATAGGTTGATCTCTTCAGAGGGCGTTTTTAATAATGGGATTGAGGGTACAAAATCGGGAGGATTTAAACGTTCTCCTTCATTGACTGAGGGTTTAGGGTTAAACGCTGAGTTAGATTCAGCGTGACTGGAGGAGCTTATGCTTAAAATCGGCAGAAGAAGAACTGCTGTAAGACCGCTCCAAAGTTGATGCTTCATCAATCTTCCCCCTAGTCGAGTTCCGCGCTTATCTTTACTCCGATTAGCGGTGAGAGCAAAAAGGGATCGAGGTCTATATTGCATATCATTTGTTTCCATAAAATGAAACCGTTGCGCCTCAAGAGAGGTTATTCTCCTTGACATACCTGAATCGCACTCTTTCTGGTAGAAGCTACCGATATTGTTCTGGTTAGACCCGCCTCGGTAGGGCGTTTAATTGGGTTTGGGGATTTCTCCCCCTCCTATTTCTAGGGTAAAGTTAGCTTTGCCAATGTTATCAAGGCTTTTTCGGCTTAGTACACTGCCTCCCAAATAGCTGTTTAATACTAAGCGACAGAGCAGGGGACTAGCTACGCATCCGCCCGGTGTCGTGACCTAAATAACGGAGTCAGTTAAGACTTAGGCGGGTCAACTAGGGCTATCTTTCAAGCCCCCAATGAACTTGTACTCAAGTTAGTGGTGGGTTGTTGACAAGTCTATTCTCAAAACTGCTGGTTGATCGAGTTGAAGCTTTACACGGGTTGAAATCTCCTTAATTCAGAGCATTGAGATCAGCATTTGGTTTTTAGACAATCAAAGGCTGAAGATTTCAATACTGGGTTGAAAACCCGAATTTAGGGAGATTCAATTCGTCAACTCACACTCGTTCCGCATTCACCTTTGTTTGAGGAACTGCAACAGACTAACATGAACTTGCGAATTTGGGGATCACTCCCTCATGGGGGTTTGCAGGGTTTTTTCACAAACTAAACTGTTCAGTTTTAAGGTAAAACCCCTATCTATCAAAGGGTGTAGAGATTCTTACTTAATGAAAATTTTCAAAATAGACTTTTGATTGAATTTTCTTATAGGTTTGACAACTGACCCCAAAATCGAGAACACAGAAGCGGAAATAATAGAGCCGAAAATTGCTTAAATAGGTTGTAGAAAGACAAGGATCGAACAAGATGGATTATCGGGAAGCTGGTGTAGATATTCAAGCAGGTCGAGATTTTGTTGATGGCATTCGTAACCTCGTCCAAAAAACCTATCGACCGGAAGTATTAGGGGGATTAGGAGGCTTTGGAGGTTGTTTTGCCCTCCCTTCCGGGTATAACGAACCCATCCTCGTTTCTGGAACTGATGGGGTGGGAACTAAATTAAAACTAGCCACAAGCCTCAACCGTCATGACACCGTTGGTATTGATTTAGTGGCGATGTGCGTTAACGATGTCCTGACTTGTGGGGCCGAACCCTTATTTTTTCTGGACTATTTAGCGACCGGAAAGCTTGATGGTGAACAATTAACCCAAGTCGTCGCCGGAATTTCCACAGGATGTCAACAAGCCGGATGCAGCCTGCTAGGGGGAGAAACGGCCGAAATGCCCGGATTTTATCAACCGGGGGAATATGATATGGCGGGTTTTTGTGTGGGAATTGTGGAAAAAAGCCGAATGTTAAACGGTTCTCAAGTCCAAATCGGCGATATTGCCATTGGATTAGCCAGTAGTGGCGTTCACAGTAATGGCTTTAGTTTAGTACGAAAAGTCGTCAGTGATGGGGGCTGGAGTTGGAATGACTGTCCTGAAGCTTTGGGAGGTCAATCTATTGGAGATGTGTGTTTAACGCCGACACAAATTTACGTTAAACCAATTCTACAAGCTCGGAGCCAAGGTGTAGAGATTCATGGCATGGCTCATATTACCGGAGGCGGTTTACCGGAAAACTTACCACGTTGTTTGGGAGAAGGACAGACCGTTCAGATTCATCCCAATAGTTGGCCCGTGCTACCGATTTTTAATTGGTTAGCTGAAGCGGGACAAGTGAACCTAGCAGCAATGTTTGATACTTTTAACATGGGTCTTGGTTTTGTGGTTTTGGTTCCTCCTCAACAAGCGGAAACCACACGAGAATGGTTTGAAACTCAAGGAATTCTAGCCTATACCATTGGGGAAGTCGTATCAGGAACCGGAGGTTTAATCGGATTACCCCTCAATTAATTGATTGATCTCCCAATCCTAGGATAAGCTATAGTGCGACCCATTGCTGTAGAGACTAGCCATGCTTAGTCTCTACAGGGAACGGATGGGTAGCAAACATCTAAAGATTTCATATTACTATTGCCTATAGCAAGATTGCCCATTCGTAATTCGTAATTCGTAATTCGTAATTCGTAATTCCCTATTCCCTATTAATTACCCATCATGTCAGTTGCATGGCAAATTGCCAAAACCTACGAAGATATTCTTTATCACAAAGCCGACGGTATTGCAAAAATTACGATTAACCGTCCTGAAAAACGTAATGCTTTCCGACCGAAAACTGTTTTTGAACTCTATGATGCCTTTTGTGATGCCCGTGAAGACATCAATATTGGTGTAGTATTATTCACCGGAGCGGGGCCGCATACCGATGGTAAATATGCCTTTTGTTCCGGCGGGGATCAAAGCGTGCGGGGAGATGCAGGATATATTGATGATATTGGAATTCCGCGATTAAACGTTTTAGATTTACAACGGTTAATCCGAACAATGCCCAAAGTTGTGATTGCAATGGTGGCAGGATATGCCATTGGTGGCGGTCATGTTTTACATTTAATTTGTGATTTAACCCTAGCAGCCGATAATGCAATTTTTGGTCAAACAGGGCCGAAAGTGGGGAGTTTTGATGGGGGATTTGGAGCCAGTTATTTAGCCCGAATTGTCGGTCAAAAAAAAGCACGAGAAATTTGGTATTTGTGTCGTCAATATGATGCTCAACAAGCCCTAGATATGGGGTTAGTTAATTGTGTCGTTCCCGTAGAACAATTAGAAGCCGAAGGCATTCAATGGGCGAAGGAAATTTTGGAGAAAAGTCCCATTGCTATTCGGTGCTTAAAATCTGCCTTTAATGCCGATTGTGATGGTCAGGCGGGTTTACAGGAATTAGCGGGAAATGCCACCTTACTGTATTACATGACGGAGGAAGGAACCGAAGGCAAACAAGCCTTCTTGGAGAAACGGCCACCCAATTTCCGCCAATATCCTTGGCTTCCCTAGGGAAAAGATAATCTATGGGGGGACGAAAAACCCTTCGCCCCCAAAATTTCTGGACTAAGCGAATAAGGACTCTGCCTCTTCTGGCTCATGAACTCGATGGGACTCTAAGGGAATTACATCCCGTAACCGAGGTGTTTCTGGTTGTAACTGAATCAAGGTTTCTAAGGTTTCCCAAGATGGAGCAAAGGCAGGGAGCGCTAACTGACAAGACTTCCACCCGCCTTTAACTGAAACTTGAAGCAACTGACAGTGCCCCCCACGATGACCTTCGGGTGTGTAACGTTGGCAATGCCGACAGACTGAGATCAAGTTTGCAGACTCCATTTGTAATTCCCCAAGAAGATTATCTATTTATAATTGTCGGGGATCAGCAAATCCGGGTTTTTTATCTGCAAACTTAGATTCTGTCTGCGTTTGAGTTCGATTTTTAGGCTATTTAAATTTAATACTTCTTTTATGTTTTGTTTAAAATTAGACACACAATAAATTTAAAATATTAAGAATTGTAAATTTTCTATAGCGTGCCTAAAACAGGATAAAATGAATGGGGATCAAGGTAAAATTCGGAGGAAGGGCTTAATAACTCCGTATAAATCCTGTCAAAACCCAATTGTAAACTACCTAAAGATAGAGTTTCGGAGAGAAACTTAGGCTTCAGTTCCAGGGCCTTCTAAAGTTTGCATTGCACAAAGACAACAAACTGACCAGCGAGTCAATTCCCCTGGAGGAGTTGGACAGTGACATTGAGGACAGAGGGGGATATGTTGCGATCGCTGTTGAATACTATTGGCCCAACGTTGAAAAGCGGTTAACGGCGTAGTAGAACCATGAGGATGAGAATGAATTAAAGGTTCGGTGGGGGTTGGAGGCAAATTAACCCGACTTGGATGATCCTGCCAAAGTTGAGAAAATTCATCTGAGCTTGAACCCGGAGAACGGTGTTGCTCCCCATGAGATTGATATCGCCATTGCGCCGTAGAAAACCGGATATCCTCAACGGGAAATAATAGTTTTTGATTTAATCGATACAGCAGTTGTATTCGTTTTAAAGTCAACTCTTGTGACCAAGTGGAGCTAGAGGTGGCAACATTCAACACCCCTCGATGCCAACTCACCGCACGGCTATGAAGACGAGCAACAGTTCCGACAATTTCCGGCCAATATTGACAAAGTTCTTGAAATTGTTGTTGTTCTGGGGTGAGAATTTGAGATTGAAGCAGACTTAAGACTTGATGGAGGGATTGCATCTTTAAAAAAATGAGCGAAATCGATCAAAAATAGATAAACTGACAAAAAAAATGGGATACAAGCCTTGCCATTCTAGGGCGACTTTATTTGTGTTATGATATTGCCGTAGGGTTTTTCCACGTCAAATGATCGTCCTAGAGTTTAAGGCAAATGGGAAAACAACTCAATACGCTGCTATCGATGAGGCGATTAAAACGGCTCAGTTTGTCCGTAACAAGTGTATCCGTTTTTGGATGG